>NZ_JAHBDI010000012.1:0-117547 GCF_019956275.1 Pseudomonas sp. GL-RE-26 | reverse complement strand
TGCCGTTGGCGGTCAGGGTCAGCCCGGTGTTGTCCACGGAGTCGGTGATGGTGGTCACAGCCGGGGTGGTGTTCGGCACTAGGTTTTCGAAGTTGCCGCCAGTGGTACCGGTGATGGTGGTGCTGACGGTGCTGCCATTCACATAAACATCGTTGGCCGCAGTCGGCACGTTGACGCTGCCGCTGGTCTGGCCCGCTTCGATGGTAATGACCGAGCCATTGCTCAAGGTCACGGTCATCGGCGTACCGGCCGGATTGGTCAGGGTGGCGGTGTAGGTGATCTGGCCGCCTTCGGTGATGTTGCCGTTGGCCGTCAGGGTCAGGCCGGTGTTGTCCACGGAGTCGGTGATGGTGGTCACAGCCGGCGTGGTGTTCGGCACCAGGTTTTCGAAGTTGCCGCCAGTGGTACCGGTGATGGTGGTGCTGACGGTGCTGCCATTCACATAAACGTCGTTGGCCGCAGTCGGCACGTTGACGCTGCCGCTGGTCTGGCCCGCTTCGATGGTAATGACCGAACCGTTGGACAGAGTGACGGTTACTGGCGTCTGCGCCGGATTGGTCAGGGTGGCGGTGTAGGTGATCTGGCCACCTTCGGTGACGGTATTGCCGGCCGTCAGGGTGACCGTGGTGGTGTCGACGGTATCGGTGACCTGGGTCACGGCGGGGGTAGTCGGCGGCGTCACAGTGATGCCGTTACCGCCGCTGGTGCCGGTGACGGTTACTTCGATCTGGGGCGCGTCGTTATAGACAGTGTCGTTCGCAGCCAATGGCACGTTGACGGTGCCGGTGGTCGAGCCTGCGGGAATCACGATCACGGCGCCGTTGGACAACGTGACAGTCAGGTCGCTCAGCGGTGCCTGGGTCAGGGTCGCGGTGTACACCAACACGCCACCGGCCTCGGTGATGGTCGGCGTGGCACTGAGGCTGAGGACTGATTCACTCGGGGTATTGGCATTAACGTTGGCGTTGGTGGTCTGGCCACCCAGGATTTCCAGAGTTGTTTGCCCGGCAGAGTTGATACCCGCGGTCGGGAAGCCAATGCTCGGATCGACGCGGCCAGCGGTGGCGTCGAGCATCACGAAGCTATGACCGCCACCGGCGGCACCACCAGAACCCGACGCCGTCGGGCCCGCAGCGGTAGCTTCAAGGTCTTTGGTCGGGTCGGCACCGGCGACAATTGCTTGTTGCAGCTCTTCAACCGACGGCGCGGCTTGCGCGGTGGCAGCTGCCAGGTCAGTGCCGGAGTCCGGGGCGTCAGCGCTCCACTGGGTGTCACGGCCCAGATCCAGGGTGCGGCCATCGGCCAGTTCCAGGGACACGGCACCGGAAAGGCCAGTGTCGATCTGGTCACCGGCATACAGTTTGTCGCCTTCAACTAGAACGCGGCGGATGCCCTCGGGGGACACCACGAATACCTGACCGACAATGCTTTTGACGATGGCAACAACACTGCTCATTGAAGACTCTCCGGGGTGTCACGTTCAGTTGACTTCCATAGACCTGATGGCGTCTGCGCCGACCAGTCTGGACGTACATTGCAAAATGGATGCACAAGTTTGACGCAGCAATTAGTCAATATTTTGGCTATATTTTTTCGCTATTAACTTTATGCCAAACTATTGACCTTCTGGATGCCATCCTAAACAATCGTCCCAGTAATGTCACATTGATATTTGAGCTGTGACCTGTCCTCGGTATGTGATCCAGTTCCGCTTTTGAACTTTCCGACATACGGTCATTCCGCTCGCCATCTTCCGACACAGCGCGTTCTTTTGCTGTGATTCAAGACAAGAAGTTCTGGGAAATTCCTACAATGCGTTCGCCTTTGTTCATGGCAATACCTTTCGCCCTCGCCGCGTCTTTCGTCCAGGCGCAATCCTTACCAGAAGCCATGCAACAAGCGCTGGATGTCCATCCGGAGGTCCAGGCGGGCGTCAACAGCCGGTTGGCAGCGGACTATCAGTTGAAGGCTGCGAAGGGTGGGTACTTGCCACGGGTCGACCTGCTGGGCGGTTACGGTCGTGAAGGCACCGATAGCGTGAATACGCGCACGGACAGCGGCAGCAACAATCACTTCGAAACCCTGAATCGCAGTGAGTCAAGTTTGCGTCTGACCCAGATGGTCTTTGACGGTTTTGCGACGTCCAGCGAAGTCGGGCGTCAACAAGCTACCGTCAACTCCCGCGCCTACTCGCTGCTGAGTACCTCCGAGCGCACCGGGCTGACCGTGGCTCAGGTCTATCTCGACGTGCTGACCCGCCGCGAATTCGTGCGTCTGGCCGAGGAAAATCTCAAGAGCCACCAACGTATTTACGACCAGATCCAGTTGCGCACCCAGCGTGGCGTCGGCAGTGGTGCCGACCTCGATCAGGCCGAGGCGCGGATGGCCCAGGCGCGCAACAATCTGATCACCGAGCAGACCAATCTGGCTGACGCCGAAACCAACTATCTCTCCGCTGTCGGCCAGATGCCGGATCAACTGGAGCGCCCGGCGAGCTTCCTGGCGCTGATGCCGGCCAACCTGAATGAAGCCCGTGCGCAGATGCTGGAAAACAGCCCGATCCTGCGCTCGGCCGAATCCGATATCGCCGCTGCCGAGAAGCAGTACGACACGGCCAAGTCGACTTTCTACCCGCGCTTCGATGCTGAGTTGGGTCGCTCCGCGGACAACGACATTGATGGTCAGAACGGTCACAACAACGAATGGCAAGCCATGCTGCGCATGCGCTTCAACCTGTATTCCGGCGGCAGCAACAAGGCCGATCTGGAATCCAAGTCCTACCTGTCGAACCAGGCGCTGGATATCCGCAACAACGCCCTGCGCCAATTGAATGAAGAGCTGGGCCTGGCCTGGAACGCGCTGAACAATGCCAATGCGCAGGTGCCGATCGCCCAGCAATACGTCGATCACAGCACCGCCGTGCGTACCGCCTACCAGCGTCAGTTCAGCCTCGGTGAGCGTACCCTGCTCGATTTGCTCGACAGTGAGAACGAACTGTTCTCCTCTTCTCGCCGTCTGGCGGAGATCAAGAACATTCAGTTATTTACTCAGTACCGAATCAAGGCGACCATGGGCGAGTTGCTCAAGAGCCAGGGAGTGGTCGCACCATTGGCATCCGTTGTGCAGAACGACGTGAAGCCCAAGGTCCAATTGCCCGGTATGAATTGAGCAGGACCTTCATTGTTCAATTGTTAGCCAAGAGTGCCGAGCGTGGAATCAGAAGTCAGTCGGGTTCAACTCATTCATGATCCGCGCGCGTTGCATGACGATCCGTTACTGGATGGTCTGCTCGCTCTTTGCATGCTGCACCAGAAACCTGCCAGCGCGGCAATGCTGACCACCGGCCTGCCGCTGCCCGAGCAGCGCTTGAGTGTCGAGTTGCTGCCTCGTGCGGCTGCTCGCGCCGGGCTGCAAGGTCGGGTGCTGCAACGCAAGCTGGAGGATATTCCGGCGATTGCCATGCCTGCATTGTTGCTGCTCAAGGACGGTCGCAGTGCCGTCCTGCTCGGCTGGCAAGGCGAAGACCAGGTGCGGGTACTGCTCAGCGAAAGCGATGGCGGTGAGTCCCTGGTCAACCGCGAACTGTTGGCCGACGACTACACCGGCAAGGTCTTTTTCGCCCAGCCGCAGCACAAATTCGACGTCAATCACGGCACGCTGATTCCGCGTGCGCGCTCGTGGTTCCGCGACACCCTCAAGCGTTCGCGTTGGTTGTACGCCGACGCGATCGCCGCCAGTTTTCTGATCAACATCATTGCCATGGCCGCGCCGTTGTTCGTGATGAACGTCTACGACCGCGTCGTGCCGAACCAGGCCGAAGCGACGCTCTGGGTGCTGGCACTCGGCATCACCGGCGCCTACCTCTTCGACCTGATCCTGAAAAGCCTGCGCAGCCTGTGCCTGGATCTGGCCGGCAAGAAAACCGACCTGATCATCTCGGCCACGCTGTTCGAGCGCATCGTCGGCATGGCCATGAAATACCGGCCGGCGCGGGTCGGTAGCTTTGCCCAGAACATCCATGAGTTCCAGAGCCTGCGCGACTTCCTCGCCTCGCTGACGCTGACCAGCCTGATCGACCTGCCGTTCACGATTCTGATCTTTATCGTCATCGCGATCCTCGGCGGGCACCTGGTGTGGATTCCGGTGCTGGCGTTCCCGATCGCCTTGGCCATCGGTTATGCCTTGCAGAAACCCCTGGTGGCGACCATGGAGCGGACCATGGCGCTGGGGGCCGAGCGTCAGTCGAGCCTGATCGAAACCCTGGCCGGCCTGGATGCGGTGAAGGTCAACAACGCCGAAAGCGAACGCCAGTATCAGTGGGAGCAGACCATCGGCACCCTCAGTCGTCTTGAGTTGCGGGTGAAAATGCTCTCTGGCCTGGCGATGAACATCACCTTGCTGATCCAGCAACTGGCCGGGGTGATCATGATCGTCTTCGGCGTGTACCAGATCATCGACGGTCACCTGAGCATGGGCGGCCTGATTGCCTGCTACATGCTCAGCGGCCGTGCGCTCAGCCCGCTGGCGTCACTGTCCGGGCTGCTGACTCGTTATCAGCAGGCGCGGGTGACCATGACCTCGGTCGACCAGATGATGGAGCTCCCCCAGGAGCGCAATTTCGAAGAGCGTCCGCTCAGCCGCAAGGTGCTGCAGGGCGGCATTGAGTGCCGCCAGCTCAACTTCACCTACCCGCAACAGCAGAACCTGGCGCTGAAGAACATCAACCTGTCGATCAGTCCCGGCGAGAAGGTCGGCATCATTGGCCGAAGCGGCTCGGGCAAGAGCTCGTTGGCGAAATTGCTGGTGGGGCTGTATCAGCCGGATGACGGTGCGTTGTTGGTCGACGGTGTGGATATCCGCCAGATCGACGTCAGCGAACTGCGCTACAACATCGGCTACGTGCCCCAGGACATTCAGTTGCTCGCCGGCACCTTGCGCGACAACCTGGTTTCCGGCGCGCGGTATGTCGAGGACGAACTGGTGCTGCAAGCCGCAGAACTGGCCGGCGTCCACGAATATGCGCGTTTGCACCCGCAGGGTTATGAACTGCAGGTCGGCGAGCGCGGGCAGAACCTCTCCGGTGGCCAGCGGCAAAACGTCGCCCTGGCCCGTGCATTGTTGCTCAACCCGCCGATCCTGCTGCTCGACGAGCCGACCAGCGCCATGGACAACACCGGCGAAGAGCGCCTCAAGCAGCGCCTGGCAGCGGTGATCGAAAACAAGACCATGGTGCTGGTGACGCACCGGGCATCGCTGTTGTCGCTGGTGGATCGGCTGATCGTGATCGACCGCGGGCAGATACTCGCCGACGGCCCGAAAGCCGCGGTGATGGAAGCGTTGAAGAAGGGGCAGATCAGTGTTGCTTAAGTCGGGTAAGGATTCGATCCGTCGCTACTTCAAAGGCTCTGCTTCGCTTGAGGGCCAGCCACTTCCGGAGGTCAACAAGGCGCTGATCGAGGATGCGCCACGGGTGGTGCGGCTGACGATCTGGGCGATCATCGCGTTCTTCGTGTTCCTGATGCTCTGGGCCAACTTCGCGGTGATCGACGAGGTGACCAAGGGCGACGGCAAGGCGATTCCGTCGTCGAAGATCCAGAAAATCCAGAACCTTGAAGGCGGTATCGTTGCCGAACTGTTCGTCAAGGAAGGCCAGATCGTCGAAGCCGGCGCACCGCTGATTCGCCTGGACGACACGCGCTTTGCTTCGAACGTCGGCGAAACCGAGGCCGATCGGTTGTCGATGCTGCTGCGGGTCGAACGCCTGAGCGCCGAGGTCGAAGATCGCCCGCTGAACTTCCCCGAGGATGTGCTCAAGGCCGTGCCGGGTCAGGCCAAGAGCGAAGAGTCGCTCTATATAAGCCGCCGCCAACAGTTGCACGATGAGATTGGCGGCTTGCAGGAGCAACTGATCCAGCGCCAGCAAGAGCTGCGCGAATTCACTTCCAAGCAGGCGCAGTATCGCCAGCAATTGGGCTTCCAGCGTCAGGAAATCAGCATGTCCGAGCCGTTGGTGGCCCAGGGCGCGGTCTCGCCGGTGGAAGTCCTGCGCCTCAGGCGTGCCGAAGCGGAGACCCGTGGTCAGCTCGACGCCACTACCCTGGCCATTCCGCGTGCCGAATCGGCAATCAAGGAAGTGCAGCGCAAGGTCGATGAAACCCGAGGCAAGTTCCGTAGCGAAGCCCTGACCCAACTCAACGAAGCACGCACCGACCTGAACAAGGCCCAGGCCACCGGCAAGGCCCTGGAAGACCGGGTCAGCCGGACGCTGGTCACTTCGCCAGTGCGGGGCATCGTCAACAAGTTGCTGGTCAATACCATCGGCGGGGTTATCCAGCCAGGCAGCGACCTGGTGGAAATCGTACCGCTGGACGACACCTTGCTGGTCGAGGCGAAGATCCGTCCGCAGGACATCGCGTTCCTGCATCCGGGGCAGGAAGCGACGGTGAAATTCACCGCCTATGACTACACCATCTACGGCGGGTTGAAGGCCAAGCTGGAGCAGATCGGCGCCGACACCATCACCGATGAAGACAAGAAGACCACCTACTACATCATCAAGCTGCGCACCGACCGCAGCCACTTGGGCACCGATGAAAAGCCGTTGCTGATCATTCCGGGGATGGTGGCTTCGGTGGACATCATCACCGGCAAGAAGACCGTGCTGAGCTATCTGCTCAAACCGATCATCCGCGCGCGGGCCGAGGCGCTGCACGAGCGCTAGATCTGTAGTGGATTCACTGGCCCCATCGCGGGCAAGTCGGATCGCCGCATCGCCGCTCCCACAAGGTTCTTTGTTGAAACACGATCATGTGTTTGACACAAAAACCTGTGGGAGCCGGGCTTGCCCGCGATAGCGTCCGCCAAAACACTACAACCCTGTCAGAAAGTGACAAATAACGTCACACCGCGATTCCTCCATTCCCTTAGCAATCGCCATATCGTTATTCGTTAACGGTATTTAAATTTCAATTCTTATATCTATAAAGTCAATCTCCTGCGTACCTGCCGACCAATCGGCGCGCCGCACGACACGAACCAACACGGGACCTCCGTGAGTTTCTGATCGACGCGCGCGCCTTTGAGCGTGCCGTGCGTGGGAGTGATTTATGTCTGCAGCTTCAGCTTCGCCAAGCATCGCGCCACAATTCTTTGAAATCCGCCCGTTCAGCGGAGCGGTGGGCGCCGAGATCATCGGTCTCGATTTGTCCCGTCTGATCAATGATCAGGACTTCGCCCGCATTCACCGCGCGCACCTGGATCATCACGTGGTGGTGTTCCGCGACCAGCGCATCACCCCTGAGCAACAGATCGATTTCAGCCGCCGTTTTGGCGTATTGCAGATCCACGTGCTCAAACAGTTCCTGCTGGCAGGGCATCCGGAAATCCTCATCGTTTCCAACATCGTCGAGAACGGCCAGAACATCGGCTTGGGCGACGCCGGCAAGTTCTGGCACTCCGATCTTTCTTATAAGGAGCTGCCGAGCCTGGGCTCGATGCTGCATGCCCAGGAGCTGCCGTCAGAAGGCGGCGACACCTTGTTCGCCGACATGCACAAAGCCTGGGACAGCCTGCCGCTCGCGTTGCGCAAAGCGGTGGAAGGTCGCTCGGCGGCGCACTCCTACACGGCGCGTTACAGCGAAACCAAGTTCGAAGGCAACTGGCGCCCGACCCTGACCCCGGAGCAACTCGCCCAGGTCGCCGAAGTCGTCCACCCGGTCGTGCGCACCCACCCGGAAAACGGCCGCAAGGCGTTGTTCGTCAGCGAGGGGTTCACCACCCGCATCGTTGGCCTGCCGGAAGACGAGAGCCAGCAACTGCTGACCGAACTCTATGCTCACAGCGTTCTGCCGCAAAACATCTACCGCCATCAATGGCAGCCCCATGACCTGGTGTTCTGGGACAACCGTTCGCTGATTCACCTCGCCGCCGGATGCCCCAGCCATCTGCGCCGCAAGCTGTATCGCACCACCATCCAGGGCGACGCGCCTTTCTGATTTGTCGGAGATCTGATCATGTCCAAACGTCTTCCATTCGCACCGCTGGCCGCGGCCATCGGCCTGGGTTTCAGCCTGATCGCCGGCAGCCTGGTGGCGCCGACCGTGGCCCACGCCGAAGGTGAAATCCGCATTGCCGAACAGTTCGGCATCGTTTACCTGCTGCTCAATGTGGTGCGCGATCAGAACCTGATCGAGAAGTACGGCAAGCAGGAAGGCATCGACATCAAGGTCGACTGGACTCAGCTCTCCGGCGGCGCAGCGGTCAACGATGCGTTGCTGTCGGGCTCGATCGACATTGCCGGCGCCGGTGTCGGCCCGCTGTTGACCATCTGGGATCGCACCCACGGCAAGCAGAACGTAAAAGCCGTGGCTTCCCTGGGCAACTTCCCGTACTACCTGGTGAGTAATAACCCCAAGGTCAAAACCATCGCCGACTTCACCGAGAAGGACCGTATCGCGGTGCCGGCGGTGGGCGTGTCGGTGCAGTCGCGCTTCCTGCAATACGCGGCGGCCAAACAGTGGGGCGACAAGGAGTTCAATCGCCTCGACAAGTACACCATCGCCGTTCCGCACCCCGACGCGACAGCGGCGCTGGTGGCCGGCGGCACCGAGCTGAGCGGGCACTTTTCCAACCCGCCGTTCCAGGATCAGGAACTGGCCAATCCCAATGTGCACGTGGTGCTGAACACCTATGACCTGCTCGGTCCGAACTCGCCGACGGTACTGTTCGCCACCGAGAAATTCCGCAATGAGAACCCGAAAACCTACAAGGCGTTTATCGATGCACTGACCGAAGCGGCGCAATTCGCGCAGAACGATAAAGGCGCAGCGGCGGACACGTACATCCGCGTTACCAAGGCCAAAATCGACCGTGCCGCGTTGCTGAAAATCATCGACAACCCGCAGTTCGAATTCAGCATCACGCCGAAAAACACTTACCCGTTGGCCGAGTTCCTCTACCGCGTCGGCGCGATCAAAAACAAACCGGATTCATGGAAGGACTACTTCTTCCAGGACGCCACGCCGCTGCAAGGGAGCTGATCGAAATGAACGCCCCTTTGCAAGGCCACACGGTCAGCAAACCGATCGCGGCAGCCCAGGCGCTGCTGTCGGTCGATAACGTCAGCCTCGAATACCGCACGCCGCAGCGGGTGGTGCGGGCGACCCATCAAGTCAGTTTCGAGATCGATCCGGCGGACCGCTTTGTCCTGCTCGGGCCGTCCGGTTGTGGCAAGTCGACGTTGCTCAAGGCCGCCGCCGGCTTCATCCAGCCAGTGGAAGGCGAGATCCGTCTGCAGGGCCAGCGCGTCGATGCGCCGGGGCCGGACCGGATCGTGGTGTTCCAGGAGTTCGATCAACTGCCGCCGTGGAAAACCGTGAAGCAGAACGTGATGTTTCCGCTTCTGGCCTCGAAAACCCTCAAGCGCAAGGAGGCCGAAGAGCGGGCGCTGCACTATCTGGAAAAAGTCGGCCTCGCCGCATTTGCCGATGCCTATCCGCACACTTTGTCCGGTGGCATGAAGGCGCGCGTTGCCATCGCCAGGGCGCTGGCGATGCAGCCGAAAATCCTGTTGATGGACGAACCCTTTGCCGCGCTCGATGCCCTGACCCGGCGCAAGATGCAGGAAGAGTTGCTGCTGCTCTGGGAGGAAGTGCGCTTCACGCTGCTGTTCGTCACGCACTCTATCGAAGAGGCGCTGGTGGTGGGCAATCGCATTCTGTTGCTGTCACCCCATCCGGGCCGGGTGAGGGCGGAAGTCCACAGCCACCAATACGATTTGCATAGCCTGGGCGGTGTGGCGTTTCAGGAGTCGGCGCGACGTATTCACCGGCTGTTGTTCGACGAAAGCCAGTCACCGCAAGCCGAACATGAACTGGATTTCGCCGACATCCGCATCGCTTATTGAGCCAGTTGAGAGGAGGGTCCGATGAGCCATTTATCATCCCCGCGTGAAGAGTTCGAAACGGTTTTGCAGCCACTGACCAGCGTGCCGCTGGAGCGTGAACTACCCCTTGGCCAACGCCTGTGGCAGCAGGGCTGGTTGCGTAAAAGCCTGATCCTTGTGTTGCTCGCAGTGCTCTGGGAGGCCGTTGCGCGCTATCAGAACAACGACCTGCTGCTGCCGAGCTTTTTGCAGACCTCACACGCGCTGTACGACGGCCTGCTCAGCGGTGAATTGCTAAGCAAGGTGTGGATTTCCCTGGTGGTATTGCTCAAGGGCTATCTGATCGGCATCGTCCTGGCGTTTGCCCTGACCACACTGGCGGTGTCGACGCAGTTCGGTCGCGATCTGCTCAGCACCCTGACCTCAATGTTCAACCCCTTGCCGGCCATCGCCCTGCTGCCGCTGGCGCTGCTGTGGTTTGGATTGGGCCAGAACAGCCTGATTTTCGTGCTGGTGCATTCGGTGCTCTGGGCACTGGCGCTGAACACCTACGCTGGCTTCCTCGGCGTCTCGGAAACCCTGCGCATGGCCGGGCGCAACTACGGCCTCAAGGGCATGCGTTTCGTGCTGTTCATCCTGATTCCGGCGGCACTGCCGTCAATCCTCGCCGGGCTGAAAATCGGCTGGGCGTTTGCCTGGCGTACGTTGATTGCCGCTGAGCTGGTGTTTGGTGCGACCAGTGGCAAGGGTGGGTTGGGCTGGTACATTTTTCAGAATCGCAATGAGTTGTACACGGACAAGGTGTTTGCCGGGTTGGCGGTGGTGATTCTGATTGGGTTGCTGGTGGAGAACCTGGTGTTTGATTCGTTGGAGCGGGTGACAGTTAGGCGGTGGGGGATGGTGCGGTAAAAATTGTTAATGGCGCGTTGGCAAATGCAATCAGGTTCCTGGATTCCAGCGACGGTCATGGGCATTAGTTCTCCTCAGCGTTTGGCCACGCCGCACCTGTGCATTTCTGTTTACAACCTCTGCGGCTGGCAATGGCTGAACGGGAACCTGCTGAACAACCGGTGCCGGATGAGGTGCTGCAATATTGAGGTTTTCATACTGTGGTGGCCGCTGTTCCATGTGATAGACCTTATATTCCTGAGGGTTGAGCCCCGCAGCTAAAGTGTCTTTATTCGAGAGCATGCCGCCAGACTTTGCCTGGTTGTAGGTCGGTAGTCCTTCAGAGTTAGTCGGCTTTCGACCTGCGCTGCTACCGGCCTGACGAGGGGCGTTCGAGTTTGTCGCTCGTGGTACACGCCCACCCGATGACCCTTGAGGCGAGGCAAAAAAGGAAGATCCAGGAAAACCGGGTGGCTGCTGCGGGTACGGCGTGGCCTGGACTCCGCTATGTAGCTCAGCTGCGTCGTTTGTCCAGCGGGGCAGGGACTTGGGGCCGGCAAGGTACCCGGTGGCGGAAAAAATACCGTCTAAGTCTTTTGTTTTCTGAATCGGTATGTGTTGTTGCAGGGTGCGTGCAGCATTGGCAGCAACCGTCGTATCGATTATGGGAAGTGGCCCTCCGGTCCGATAATTGGGTAAGCGAAACTTGAGTGATGCTTTGAAGTCGCTCGCTGCGAGCGCCAATGCTATCAGCGGGTTATGCCCTGTCGGATCCGACCTGTTCACCGGATCCCCCACGCAATACATATACGCATTCAACCCACCCCCACGAAACGGACTCCAGCTGTCCGGACTGTGAAAACGCATCAATTGCGGGTTGTAGGCGCGGTAGCCGTTGCCCAGTAAATACCAGCCAATGTTGGCTTCACGCAGTTGGCCATTGAACCCCAGCCGTGTCTCGACTCTCTGCTGCGCGGACTGCTCACCGTAAGCTGAGTAGGCGATGGTTTTGGTCTGGCCATCGACGATTTCGCCAATGATGGATTGGCTACGGTCGGTTGCCAGCAGTACTACCCGTGGTTCGCTGCGGTTGACTGGTTCATCAGGTTTGGCTTGGCTCATATCGGGAGCTTCATGGAAGTGGGGCAGGCCTTGGGTTTTACTCGCTTGAGCCAGGCTTGAGAACTATCAGAACTGATAGTGGTTCGAGTCGTGCTTTGGGGGCCGGGGCAGATGGATGGGGTGACGAGGCCTTTTCCGAGGGCCGTGCTGGGGTGGTACATCTTTCAGAGCCGAAATGAGTTGTACGCCGACAAGGTATTTGCGGTGGTGATTCTGATTGGGTTGCTGGTGGAGAATCTGGTGTTTGATTCGTTGGCGCGGGTGACGGTTAGGCGGTGGGGGATGGTGCGGTGGTGAGGTCTGGCTTATGAATTTGATTGCCCATGGCCGATGGACAACAGGCGCTATTTCTTGCCGCCATTTCTGATGTCTTCCATCGCCTTTTCTTGCATTACTTGAGTGTAGGAAGGAGGGTGCCCGGGCGGTTGCGCTTCATGAAATTTCTGGTAAGTGACATGTTGTCGATAAGCCTCCGATGAAGTGTTGTTCGCGGGAACATTGTTACTGCTAGGTTCAAATAATGGTTTAAGTCCAACTTCACGTGAGGATTCAGGCTTATCAAAAGATGAGCCAGGCTTTTGGGCATATTGAGAGCTGGTGGAGGCGCTCGGTGATTGAGAGGAACCATGCGCAGTGCTGCTTACTTTCCAAGTTTTGCCTGGCGACTGCTTCTGCCGAGAGGCAACAAAAGAAGATCCAAGAAAGCCAGGTGGCTGCTGCGGGTACGGCGTGGCTTGGACTCCACTAAGTCGCTCCGCTGCATCGTTTGTCCAGATGGGTGGGGACTTCTTGCCGGCAGCGTACTCAGCAGCGGAAAAAAAACCGGCTAAGTCATCTGTTTTCTGAATCGGTATGTTTTGTTGCATGGCGCGCGCGGCGTTAGCACCGGCTGAAATGCTCACGATATCTTTGGGTACTGGAGCAGCCCGATAATTGGGCAAATGAAATTCCGAAGCCAGCTTACGTGCCTTGGCAATCAAGGTTTGCCAGATATGTCCCGTCGGATCCACCCGATTTACCGGATCCCCCACGCAATACATATACGCATTCAACCCACCCCCACGAAATGGACTCCAACTGTCCGGGCTGTGAAAACGCATCAATCGCGGGTTGTAGGCGCGGTAGCCGTTGCCCAGCAAATACCAACCGATATCCGCTTCACGCAATTGGCCATTGAACCCCAGCCGTGTCTCGACTTTCTGCTGCGCGGATTGCTCGCCGTATGCGGAGTAGCCGATGGTGTGGTTCTGGCCATCGACGATTTCGCCAATGATGGATTGGCTACGGTCGGTTGCCAGCAGCACGGTGCGTTTCCAGGTTTGGTTGTTTGAATCAACGGATTTACGCTGAGCCATTTTGGGAGTCGTCGTGAGAGTCACGTGCTTTTAAGATGTACGAATGGTTGCGACAAATTCCCCGGTCACTCTACTCAGCAGAGAGGTGTGCCCTCTTGCGTCAATAGTCGCTTGTACGTGGTTGTAGTTAGAGGGTTGGAATTGAGGTTTTTCCGCTTTTGTTCGACTACGAGAAGTAGAGGCGGCGGGGTTTTCTTGATAAGACATTCTTTGTTGCCTGACCCGATTAGATCGTTGTAATTTTCCAATCGGGTTCGGCGAAGCGATCTGCGATTTCGAAGGTGAAACTACACGACTTGGCGGAACAGGAAATGGCTCACTCCCTACCGTGGCAGCAATGAAGGATTTTTTGGTGTTTCCTAAGGCGACCGACATCTTTGAAGCGCCGCTACCAATAAGGTTCGTGGTGCTGTTCATTGCGTTTTTTGTCGCAAAGGCCGTTGTCCTGACAGCTTGCGTGGCAACATTGGTCACCCGTTCGGCGAGACGCTGTAAGGCTCTGGAGAACGCCCAAATCGATTGCCCCGTCGGATCTGAATTCATCACCGGCTCCCCACCGCAATATATGTACGCATTCAACCCACCCTCACCAAACGGACTCAAACTGTCCGGGCTATGAAAGCGCATCAACTGCGGGTTGTAAGCGCGGTACCCGTTGCCCAACAAATACCATTCAGGTTTAACCTCACGTAGTTCGCCGTTAAACCCTAGCCGCGTCATGACCCCAAGCTGTGACGATTGTTGGCCGTAGGGCGAGTACGCAATGAGATTAAGATTGCCCGCATCGACTTCGATCAATACCGAGTTTTTGAGATCCACTACCAGCAAGGTCGCGCGTTGCTGGCTGGGGTTCTGCTGATTAACAGGTTTGGCCTGACTCATATCGGGGAGCTTCGTGGAAGTGGGATACGGCTTACTGTTTTACTCGCTTGAGCTCAACTAGATAACTATCAGAACTGATAGTGGCTCGGGTCGCGCACCTGGGCCGGTACAGTCAAAGCATCATTCGGAGGATGTTTGCTAGCATTGCATCTGACTCAACCAAGATCAGACACGAGTGCTCACCATGCAACTCCCAGACATGAACCTGTTGGTCGCCCTCGATGCTTTGCTCGACGAGGGCAGTGTGGTGGGCGCGGCGCGGCGGATGAGCCTGAGCCCGGCGGCAATGAGCCGGACGTTGACGCGCATCCGCGAAGCCATTGGCGATCCGATCCTGGTGCGCGCCGGCCGTGGTCTGGTGCCGACCCCCAAGGCGCTGGAATTGCGCGAGCAGGTGCGCAGTGTGGTGGAGCAGGCCGGGTTGCTGTTTCGTTCGGCTGATGCGGTGGAACTGAGTTCGCTGCGGCGGAGGTTCAGTATTCGGGCCAACGACTTCTTTGTCGGTGTCTACGGCGGCAAGCTGTTCGACACCCTTGATCGGCAGGCGCCGCACTGCGAATTGCGTTTCGTCCCGGAAGGCGATGGCGATGACGAGGCGTTGCGCGAAGGGCGGATCGATCTGAGTATCAGCAACACCCGGCCGTTGACCCCGGAAGTGAAGATTCAGAACCTGTTTTCCACCCACTTCGTTGGTCTGGTGCGTGAGGATCATCCGCTGCTGGACGATGAGATCACGGCTGAGCGCTATGCGGGTTATTCCCATATCAGCATGTCCCGGCGCGGCATCGCCCGAGGTCCGATCGATACCGCGCTCAATGCCCTGGGGCTGGAGCGGCGGGTGGCGGTGATCGCGCCGAGCTTTCATGCGGCGATGTTTGCCTTGCCCGATTCCGACCTGATTCTGCCTGTGCCCAAAGAGGCGCTGCTGAGCGTGCGACGGCTCGGTCTGAAGCTGCGCTCGTTCGACCTGCCGATCCCGTTGCCGACCTTGATGCTGACCCAGGCCTGGCATCCGCGTTTCGACAAGGATCCGGCCCACCGCTGGCTGCGGGAAACGCTCAAGGCGTGTTGCGATGAAACGTGGTTGGCCGCTCAACCTGAAAGTCACCGCTGAACCCCTGTGGGAGCGAGCAAGCTCGCTCCCACAGGGTTTTGTATTGTTGCGTCAGACGCACTTATAACCTGCTGATAAGTTGATTTTCGTCAGGCATCACGCTTCCTAGAATGCTTCGGTCTTTCCACGCCGGAGCTTGCAGTACATGACTTCCCTTACGGTCACGGCACCTGTTGCTGCGGCCAGCACGGCAGCCGCTCCAACCGTCTTCGGCCCGCGGATCATCATCGGCCTGGTAGGCGTATTGCTGGCGGTGCTGGTGTCGGGCCTGAACGAGATGGTGACCAAAGTCGCCTTGGCCGACATTCGCGGTGCGTTGGCCATCGGCTACGACGAAGGCACCTGGCTGGTCGCCTGTTACACCGCGACGTCAGTGGCGGCCATGGCGTTTGCGCCGTGGTGTGCGGTGACGTTCTCGTTGCGGCGTTTCACCTTGTGCGCCATCAGCCTGTTCACCCTGCTGGGTGTGTTGTGCCCCTTCGCCCCGAATTACGAAAGCCTGCTGTTGCTGCGCACCTTGCAAGGCCTGGCGGGCGGGGCATTGCCGCCCATGCTGATGACCGTGGCCCTGCGGTTTCTGCCCGCCAATGTGAAGTTGTATGGCCTGGCCGGTTATGCCCTGACGGCGACATTTGGCCCGGGCCTGGGCACGCCGTTGGCCGGGCTGTGGACCGAGTATGTCGGCTGGCAATGGACCTTCTGGCAAATCATCGCGCCGTGCCTGACTGCCATGGCCGCAGTGGCGTATGGCTTACCCCAGGACCCGCTGCGCCTGGAGCGCTTCAAGTCCTTCAATTGGCGCGGTGTGCTGCTGGGTTTTCCCGCCATCTGCATGCTGGTGATCGGCATCCTGCAGGGCAATCGCCTGGACTGGTTCGAGTCGAACCTGATCTGCGGGCTGCTCGGTGGCGGGCTGTTGTTGCTGGTGTTGTTTTTGACCGGCGAGTGGTCGCAGCCGATTCCGTTTTTCAAGATGCAGATGCTCGGCATCCGTAACCTGTCTTTCGCCCTGCTGACCCTGGCGGGCGTGCTGGTGGTGTTGCAGGCGGTGATCATTATTCCGTCCAGCTACCTGGCGCAGGTCCAGGGTTATCGCCCGGTGCAGACCGCGCCGATCATGCTGCTGGCGGCGCTGCCGCAATTGATTGCGCTGCCGTTGGTGGCGGCGCTGTGCAACTTTCGCTGGGTCGATTGCCGCTGGGTGTTGGGCATCGGCCTGAGCATGCTGGCGCTGTCGTGCGTCGGCGGCTCGCAACTGACGTCCGCGTGGATTCGCGATGATTTCTATGTGCTGCAATGGCTGCAGATTTTCGGTCAGCCCATGGCGGTGTTGCCGCTGCTGATGCTGTCCACCGGCAGCATCAGCCCGATGGAAGGGCCGTTTGCATCGGCCTGGTTCAATACCGTCAAAGGCCTGTCGGCAGTCATCGCTACCGGTGTGATCGAGGCGTTGACCACGGCTCGCCTGCATTTTCACTCGACCATGCTGGTCGACCGCCTCGGCAATTCGCCGCTGGCCGAGCACGACAGTGCAGGTCTCGCGCATCGTCTGCATGAGCAAGCGGTGGTGCTCACTTCCTCTGATCTTTACCTGTGCATGGCCGTTGTCGCCGTGACCTTGGTCCTGCTGATTTTCTGGCTGCCGACGCGGATCTATCCACCGTGCGCACCGACCTGAATGCTCCACTGTTACAGAAGGTTTTTATGAACACTCAAGCAAAGCAGAAAGTCGCGGTGGCCGTGGCCGCCGCATTGGCCGTCGGCGTGTTGCTGTACCTGGCGATGCCCGGCCTGTTCGGCAAGCGTACCCAGCAGAACACCAACGATGCTTATGTCTCGGCGGATTTCACCCTGGTCGTACCGCGGGTTGCCGGGTTTATCAGGCAAGTGCTGGTGGAGGACAACCAGCAGGTCACGGCCGGACAGTTGCTGGCATTGATCGATGACCGGGATCTACGCGCAGCCGCCGAGGCCGCCGATGCCGAAACGCTGGTGGCCAGGGCGCAACTGCAAAACGCCCGGGCGACCCTTGAGCGCCAGGCGTCGGTGATTGCCCAGGCGCAATCCTCGGTGGTTTCGGCCAAGGCGGAAATGGCCTTTGCCGAGCATGAACTGAGCCGCTACAACCACCTTGCCGGGGTGGGCGCGGGCACGGTGCAAAATGCGCAACAGGCGCAAACGCGCATCGACCAGGCTTCGGCACGATTGGCCAATGCCACGGCGGTACTGGCGGCGGAACGCAAGCAGGTGGAGATCCTCACGGCCCAGCGCGATGCAGCCGAAGGGGGCTTGAAACGGGCGCAAGCGAAGCTGGAAATGGCCAGCTACGAGTTGTCCTATACGAGGATCGTCGCGCCACAGGACGGCATGGTCGGCGAACGCGCGGTGCGGGTCGGCGCCTATGTCACTCCGGGCAGCAAAATCCTCGCGGTGGTGCCGCTGGCGCAGGCATACGTGATGGCCAATTTCCAGGAAACCCAACTGACGGATGTGCAACCGGGGCAGGCTGTGCAAGTGCGCGTCGACAGTCTGGGCGGTGCGGCATTGAACGGTCGTGTCGAAAGCATTGCACCGGCCACCGGGGTGACGTTCGCCGCAGTCAAACCGGACAACGCCACCGGCAACTTCACCAAGGTGGTGCAGCGGATACCGGTGAAGATCGTGCTGGAGCCGGGACAGTCGCTGGCCGAGCGCTTGCGGGTGGGGATGTCGGTGGAGGCGAGTATTGATACCGGCAGCAATGCGTCGTCTGTGCGTGAGGTGACTCAGCGATGAGTTTTCTCGATCGGAATATGTACCTGTGGCGAGGGGGCTTGTCGGATCGCCGCACCGCCCCGTTCGAGTGCGCAGCGCTCGCCAAAGCCAGGGCCGCTTCGCGACCCAACGGGGCGGTTCGGCGTTCCGACAAGCCCCCTCGCCACAAGAGACTCGTTCAGTCTGCGGTTTTGGCGTTGAACTTACTGGCAGTCAGCGGCTGTACCGTAGGACCCGATTTCCAAAAGCCCGAAGCCACCGAAATCGCCGAATGGTCGAAACCATCAAAGGCCGCCGCCAGCCAGGCTGTCACCGAAACGATGACCGAGCGCTGGTGGGAGGTGTTCCACGACCCCAAACTCTCGGCCCTGAGCCAGCGCGCCCTGACCGACAACCTCGACCTGAAACTGGCCAGCAGTCGCTTGCAGCAAAGTCGTGCAGTGCGTCAGGTCATCACCGCCGAGCGCTACCCCAACACGGCTGCCAGCGGTCGTTACGGACGCAACCGCAACAGTGGTGAAGGCCTGAACGATCCGTCAGGACACAACGGCCAATCCGCCTTCAACCTGTGGGATGCCGGTTTTTCCGCTTCCTGGGAGCTGGATTTCTGGGGCCGCGTGCGGCGGGAAACCGAAGCCGCCGACGCCAACCTGGAAGTCGCCGAGAACGACCGACGCGGCGTGCTGCTGTCGGTGCTGGCCGAAACCGCCCAGGACTACATTCAGCTGCGCGGTGTGCAGAACACCCGGCTCGTCACCGAGCAGAATCTCGACGTTGCCCGCCATAGCCTGAAACTTTCGCAACTGCGTCTGGCTGACGGTGTCGCGACGGATCTGGATGTCGCCGAAGCCGCCGCACAAGTGGCGGCCATCGAGTCACGCCTGCCCGCATTGGAGCAACGCCAGTGGCAACTGATAAACGCCTTGAGTCTGTTGATGGGCGAGCCGCCCCAGGCATTGGCGGTGGAGTTATCCACAGACGCACCGGTGCCACAAACGCCGCGTCAGGTCGCCATTGGCTTGCCCTCGCAATTGGCTGAACGTCGACCGGACATTCGCCAGGCCGAAGCGCGGCTGCATGCCGCCACTGCCAGCATTGGCGTGGCCAAGGGCGATTTCTATCCGCGAATCACCCTGTCGGGGAACATCGGCTCCCAGGCCATGCAGCTGAGCGATTTCGGCTCCTGGGGTTCGCGTTCGTTCGGGATCGGCCCGCAATTCAGCTTGCCGCTGTTCGACGGCGGCCGCTTGCGTGGCGTGCTCCAATTGCGTGAAACGCAACAACAGGAAGCCGCTATCGTTTATCAGCAGACCGTGCTGCGTGCCTGGCATGAAATCGATGACCAGTTGACCGCCTACAACGCCAGTCAGTTGCGCCGCGACAGCCTGGCCGAGGCCGTGCGCCAGAACCGCATTGCTCTGGACACCGCGCAACAACAGTACGTTGAGGGCGTGGTGGATTTCGTCACCGTACTCACCGTGCAAGGGGCGTTGCTGGCGACGCAGGAGCAGTGGGTCGAGAGCTCGACGGGCGTGTCGTTGGCGGCCGTCGGGTTGTACAAGGCGTTGGGTGGGGGTTGGGAGTCGGTGTATCCGTTGGCTGAGACGGCGCAGCGCTGACGGTGCAGCCGCCGGCTATCGCTTCATTATCGGGTCAGCATCGACGTTGCTCGGTTTGACGCGCTAAAGTGATGCGCAAGTAATCTGGCTCTTCACTCAACGTCGCAAGGGGAGGCAATGGAGGCGCGCAGAGAAACGCCGATGGGCGACACTCAGGGACCGCACGCCAATCCTGGTTTCGCCAGGGGCGCGCAACCGTTGATCCGCTGGGCGCGAGAGCATTGGCTAGTGCCGATTCTGGTATTGGCCGCGCTGGTGCGCTTTTACGATCTGACCGCTGCCGCGATTTGGGGCGACGAGGGTTCCAGCCTGCTGCTGGCCCGTTATTCAATACCTGATATCTGGTTGCACGCCGCCTACGACGTGCACCCGCCGCTGTACTTCATGCTGCTGCACGGCTGGATCGCGATGTTTGGCGACGGCATTTTGTCGATCCGCTGCCTCAGTGCCCTGCCGGGGATCGCCTCGGTCGGGCTCGGTGTGTGGCTGGTCGATCGGCTCGCCACCCGCCGCGCCGCGATCTTCGCCGGCGTCCTGCTGGCCCTGCTGCCCACGGCGGTGCGCTACAGCCAGGAAGTGCGAATGTATTCGCTGCTGGGGCTGTGGTTGCTGGGGGCAACCATTGCGCTGGTGTACTGGATCCGCAAGCCGCAGCGCCGGCGCTATCTGGTGATCTATGTCGTGCTGATGAGCGCGGCGTTTTACACCCATTACTTCACGGCCCTGTGCGTGCTCTGCCATTGGTTGTACCTGGGGATCATCCGCGTGCAGCCGGGGCATCGTCTGCGGCACATCCAGCGGGGTGACTGGTGGCTGGCCAATGTGGCTATCGTGGCGCTGTATCTGCCGTGGCTGCCGGGATTCGTCGACCTGCTACGGCACCTGGACCAACTGAAGGCCAATGGCGATGTTGGCTGGGAGTTGCCCGTCAGCCTGGACTCCTTGCCGTCGATGGTCTGGTCGTTGCTGACCCAGGACGACGGCGAGAACCTGCCGCCACTGGTCTTTATTGCCTTGCCGCTGGCCTTGCCGTTGTTGGCGTGGGTGGCGCTGGCACGTGATCGAAGCGTGTTCCGCGGCAGTGCGTTGCTCGCGCTCTACACCTTTGTCCCGATGCTGCTGGTGTTTGCGGTGTCGTTTTTTTCGCCGATATTCATTGAGCGCTACCTCACCGCGTATGCCCTTGGCTTGCCGCTGTTGGCGGCATTGGCAATCGACCGCTTGTACTCCGGTTCCCGGGTGCTGGCCCTGACGGTGCTGGTCCTGTTTGTCGGTGTGGAACTGGTGGGGCTGAAAAACAACGCGACGGTGGACGTCCATGATCAGGTCAATGTCCTGGTGGAAGACGTCAACCTGCATTTTCAGCCGGGGGACAGGATCGTTACCAGTGACATGCTCTGGTACTTGAGTTACGTCTACTACAACCGCACCAGTACCCAGCCCCTGCTCTACACCCCACCACGGGCCGATGGCACCTCGAGCCGGCCGAACGACTATGGTTTCGGTACCTTGACGATGCCAGACGTGTATCTGGACCACTTGAGCGACCTGCCCAAGGGCACGGGACGAACCTGGCTGATCAGTACCGCCGACGTACCTGACGAGTTCGCACCGTTGCCGGCGCAATGGCATATCGCTCGTCAGATGAAGGCTGGCGGTGTTGCCGCGAGGTTGTACCTGTCCGGCAATACCGGACAATGAGTGGCGTCATCGCAACCTTCATGGTTTCGACGACAAGTCCGCCATGCCCTTGAGCAACTCGATCGGCAGTGGAAAGACGATGGTCGAGCTCTTGTCGCCGGCAATCGAACTCAGGGTCTGCATGTAGCGCAGCTGCATGGCCCCTGGTTGGCGGCCAAGCATTTCGGCGGCCTGCATGAGTTTTTCCGAGGCCTGCAATTCGCCTTCGGCGTGGATCACCTTGGCTCGCCGTTCCCGTTCGGCTTCGGCCTGCTTGGCGATGGCGCGGATCATCGATTCGTTGAGGTCCACGTGTTTGATCTCGACGTTGGCGACCTTGATGCCCCAGGCGTCGGTCTGGGCA
Organism: Pseudomonas sp. GL-RE-26; assembly: GCF_019956275.1. Classification (NCBI taxonomy): domain Bacteria; kingdom Pseudomonadati; phylum Pseudomonadota; class Gammaproteobacteria; order Pseudomonadales; family Pseudomonadaceae; genus Pseudomonas; species Pseudomonas sp. GL-RE-26. Next base: position 95,886 of record NZ_JAHBDI010000012.1, on the reverse strand, counting down.
TCGAGCACTTGCTGGATGTCCAGGTTCAAGCGTTCGCGTTCGGCCAGCAGTTCGTCCAGTTCGTGTTTACCCAGCACCGCCCGCAGCGTGGTTTGCGCCAATTGGCTGGTGGCGGCCAGGAAATCCTCGACCTGGATGATTGCCTTCTGCGGATCAAGTACGCGGAAATACAGCACCGCGTTGACCTTGACCGACACGTTGTCGCGGGTGATCACGTCTTGCGGCGGCACGTCCAGCACCACGGTGCGCAAATCGACCCTGACCATTTGCTGGACCACCGGAATCAGCAGGATCAGACCAGGGCCCTTGACCTGCCAGAAGCGCCCGAGCTGGAACACCACCCCGCGCTCGTATTCGCGCAGGATGCGGAACGTCGCCCCCGCCAGTGCGATGATCAACAATAGCAGCGCGACAAGACCCAATTGCAAACCCATGACTATTCTCCGCCCGGCGCCGCGTCAGCCGCGGCCACTTGCAGCAGCAAGCCCTTGCGCCCCACCACCCGCACCTGTTGCCCGGGATGCAGAGGCGTTGCGCTGAGCACTTGCCATCGTTCTCCTTGCAGATGAACCCAGCCGCCATAGGCGTTGCCGAGTTGCACTGACGTGACCGGCGTTTCGCTGCCGACCAGCCCGGCATCACCGCTGACGGTGTGGCGCGGTCGGGTCTTCAGGGCGTGAAACACCAGGTAGATCAGCAAGAGTGCGCTGATCAGTCCCAGGCCGATCATCAACGGCTCGGGCACTTCGGTATTGGACAGGATCACCGCGCCGATCACGAACATCACGATGCCGCCCAGGCCGATCACGCCGTAATTGGGCAGGGCCGCCTCGGCGATCAGGAACGCGATGCCGAAGGTGATCAGCCAGATCCCGACGGGGTTGGGCAGCAGCACCACAACCGTGTCGGCAGCACCGGCCGATCCGCTCAACGCCAACAGCAACGCAACTGCACAGCAACGCGTGATCACTTGACCCTCCGGGAGAGTCGTGGAGTGGCTCTGCATACAGTTTAGTTGAGCCTTGGCCTGTATGAATTTTGCTCAATTGTCATCGTCGGCCGATGGGCGGATTTCCCGCCGGATCGCGCCGGCGGGCCTAGACTTTTACTACGCAAGCCAAGCTTTAATCATCGTCCGCAAGCGATCATGGCGGACACCGAGGTGCATCATGCGTATGGCAAGAACCGTGCAGCGAAGCCTGGAAAAGGCTCAATGCGAATATGACATCGTCAGCCACCCACACTCGGCCAGCAGCCTTGAAACGGCGCGGGTCGCAGGTATTCCTGCCGAACGGGTGGCCAAATCGGTGATCCTCGACGATCACCATGGGCATTACCTGATGGCCGTGCTACCCGCCAGCCGTCACCTTGACCTGAGCAAAGTCCGAAGCAGCGGTGAGTGGCAGGTTTCCCGCGAAAGCAACCTGGCGCACCTGTTCGATGATTGCGAACGCGGTGCCGTACCGGCGCTGGGTGAGTCGTATGGGTTGGAGGTGGTGATCGATCCGATGCTGACCCGGCAGAAAGACATCTATCTGGAGGCCGGCAACCACGTCAACCTGGTGCGCATGGACATGCCCGAGTTTCTGAAAATGGTGCCGCATGCCGAGGTGCGGGAGTTGAGTCATTGAGTCTGCGGTGTCTTCGCTGCCATCATCGCGAGCAGGCTCGCTCCCACAGGGAGATCGAATTTTCCTGTGGGAGCGAGCCTGCTCGCGAATGACCGCGCAGCGGTCCCTAAATTGGTAATCAGGAGTTCGTCATGGAAAACCCGACCCACAACCTTCCATCCCTGTTCAAGCAACTCGGCCTGCCGGACGACGCCGAAAGCATTGATAAATTCATCGCGACCCATTCACCGCTCAAACCGGAACTGCACCTTGCGGATGCTTTTTTCTGGAGCCCGAGTCAGGCGGAGCTTCTGCGTGAGGAGATACTCGATGACGCGGATTGGGCGGAGGTGGTGGATCAGTTGGATGTGATGTTGAGGAAGGGGCGGGGGGTGTAGAAAACTGATAGGCGGTGCTCAACCGAGGTTGCTCTGAATACAATAATTGACCAGAATTAAGACCTCATTTGAGGTCTTAATTATGCAAAGTGTTTTGGCTGATATGGCTGTCAGCGTGTCTGAACTAAAGAAAAACCCCTCTGCCGTTTTGAATGGCGCCCATGGAGGGCCCGTCGCAGTGCTCAATCACAATCGTGTCATGGGGTATATGGTCCCTGCCGATGTGTTCGAAGCCATGATGGAGCGCCTGGATGATCTGGAATTGGCGGAAATCGTGCGTTCTCGTCGTCATGAAACACCGATCCCGGTAACGCTGGATGACTTATAAGCTCGAATTTCTGCCGTCTGCACGCAAGGAATGGGACAAGCTGGGGCACACGCTACGTGAGCAATTCAAAAAGAAGTTGGCAGAGCGGCTCGAAATGCCTCGAATCCCTTCCGACTCACTCCATGGCATGCCCGACTGCTAAAAAATCAAGTTGAAGTCATCGGGATATCGACTCGTCTACGAGGTGATAGATGAGCGCGTCGTCGTTTCTGTCGTTGCTGTAGGAAAGCGCGAACGCAGTCAAGTGTATGAGCGAGCCAAGAAACGTTGATGGCTCTTGGCAGGTCGCTGTTACGTATTTGTTTCAAAACTTGACGGAAAATCCCCTCCAATGCAATATTGATAGTTAGCAAACTAACAGTGTGTATTGTCCCTCGTGCCGAATAACCTCGACGTTCTCCAGATGAACATCAGCAGCGCCATGGTGGTGGCCGCCAGGCATTGGCGCAAAATCTGCCAGACCACGCTGGCCAACTATGGAATCTCCGAAGCCTGCGCCGTTCCGCTGTTGATGATCGGGCGTCTGGGCGAGGGTGTGCGCCAGGTGACGGTGGCCCAGGCAGCTGGGATGGAGAGCCCGTCGCTGGTACGCCTGCTCGATCAGTTGTGCCATGGCGGCTACGTCTGCCGCACCGAAGATGCACAGGACCGCCGCGCCAAATGCCTGAGCCTGACCGAAACCGGTCGGGAGCTGGTGCAGGCGGTCGAAGTGGAGCTGGTGCGCTTGCGCCACGAAGTCCTGGAAGGCATTGACCAGAGTGATCTGGAGGCTACGCTGCGGGTACTGAGAGCATTTGAAGCGGCCACGCCGCCATCGGTGGCCAACTCTTGAACGGATTTTTCTCGGGCATGCCCCCGGCGCGGGACTGGTTCTACGGAGTCCGCACTTTCGCCGCATCAATGATCGCGCTGTACATCGCCCTGCTCATGCAAATGCCGCGTCCGTACTGGGCGATGGCCACGGTGTACATCGTTTCCAGTCCGTTTCTCGGCCCCACCAGTTCCAAGGCGCTGTACCGGGCGGTCGGCACCTTTATCGGCGCTGCGGCGGCGGTTTTGTTCGTGCCGATGTTCGTGCAGAGCCCTTACGTGCTGGTGGTGGTGATCGCGCTGTGGACCGGGACTCTGCTGTTTCTGTCCCTGCATTTGCGCACGGCCAACAACTACGCCTTGATGCTCGCCGGTTACACCTTGCCGTTGATCGCCCTGCCAGTGGTGAACAACCCGCTCGGCGTATGGGACGTGGCCGAAGCGCGGACCGAGGAAATCTTTCTGGGCATCGCCGTGGCGGCGGTGGTCGGTGCGATGTTCTGGCCCCGGCGCCTGGCGCCGGTGTTCAATGATTCGGTGAGCAAATGGTTTACCGATGCATCGACCTACAGCCTGCGTTTCCTTAGCCGCAACGTGCAGCCTGAAGAAGTCAGTGCGTTGCGCACGTCGATGGTCGCCACGTTCAACTCCCTGGAGCTGATGATCGGTCAGTTGCCCCACGAAGGCTCGCGTCCGCAGACAGTGCGTAACACCAAGGAATTGCGCGGACGGATGATTCACCTGCTGCCAGTGATCGATGCCCTTGACGACGCGCTTTACGCCCTGGAACGGCGCACCCCGGAGCTTGTGGACAAGTTCGCACCCTTGCTGGCCGCCACCACCGAATGGCTCGAGCACAAGGATGCCGATCTCGACCGCTGGCAAGCCTTGAAGGATCAACTTGAGGCCCTGCAACCGGCTCCCGAAGCGCTGGATGACCGCAAGCAACTGCTGTTCTCCAACGCCATTTACCGACTCGGCGAGTGGATCGATTTGTGGCAGGACTGTCGCAGCCTGCAATACGCCATCCAGTGCGAAAGCCAGGACAGCTGGCGCGCGGCGTATCGGCACTGGCGGCTGGGACGGCTATCCCCGTTCCTGGATCGCGGCCTGATGTTTTATTCCGCGGCGTCCACCGTCACCGCGATTATCGTCGCTTCGGTGCTGTGGATTCTGCTCGGCTGGACCGATGGCGGCAGCGCCGTGATCCTGGCGGCGGTGGCGTGCAGTTTCTTTGCCTCGATGGACGACCCGGCGCCGCAGATTTACCGGTTCTTTTTCTGGACTGCGATGTCGGTGGTGTTCGCCAGCCTTTATCTGTTTCTGGTGCTGCCCAACCTGCATGACTTTCCGATGCTGGTGCTGGCGTTTGCCGTGCCGTTCATTTGCATCGGCACCCTGACGGTCAAGCCGCAGTTTTACCTGGGCATGCTGCTGACTCTGGTCAACACCTCGTCCTTCATCAGCATTCAGGGCGCTTACGACGCGGACTTCCTCAGTTTCGCCAACTCCAACCTGGCCGGCCCCATGGGTTTGCTGTTCGCGTTCATCTGGACCCTGATTGCCCGGCCGTTCGGTGCCGAACTGGCGGCCAAGCGCCTGACCCGTTTCAGCTGGCGTGACATCGTCAGCCTCTCCGAGCCGGCCACGTTGTCTGAGCATCGGCTTCTGGGCATACGGATGCTCGATCGGTTGATGCAGCATCTGCCGCGCCTGGCCATGACCGGCCAGGACTCCGGCGTGGCGCTGCGGGAAGTGCGGGTGGCGCTGAATCTGTTGGACCTGCTCGCTTATACGCCGCGGGTCCTTGGTGTGCCGCAGGTGCTGCTGCGTCAGGTGGTGGCCGAGGTGGGCGAGTACTTCAAGGCCTGTCTCAAGGCCGGTGAACGCCTGCAGGCACCGAGCCCGTTGCTGATGACCCTCGACCGCACGCGCCGTGCCCTCAGCGGTGCCGGTGATGACGAAACCCGTCGGCATCTTCTGCACGCCCTGAGCGGCCTGCGCCTGGCACTGTTGCCCGGCGTTGAATTCGTCGGCTCCGCCGAGCCCGAAGAGCCGCTTCCCCATGGCATTGATGGAGCGCCTTTATGATCGGTGACCTGGATATGAGCGGGGTGTTCCTGCCCACGCTGCTGGTGCTGATGGGCATTACGTATGTGTTGTACCTGTTGGTGCACGGGGTGCTGACGCGCCTGCACTTTTACCGTCTGGTCTGGCACCGGGCATTGTTCAACGTGGCCCTCTACGCCTTGCTGCTTGGCGCCGTGGACTCACTCAGTCGATACCTGATGACATGAAAAAACCGTTTCTAACCCTGGGTCGCGTGGTGTTGACCCTGCTGATCGTGAGCTTCGCCGTTGTCGTGGTCTGGCGCATGGTGATGTATTACATGTTCGCGCCCTGGACCCGCGACGGGCACATCCGTGCCGACATCGTGCAAATCGCGCCGGATGTCTCCGGGCTGATTCAGGAAGTGGAGGTGCGCGACAACCAGTTGGTCAAGCGTGGCCAGGTGCTGTTCAGCATCGATCCTGACCGCTTCAAACTGGCCCTGCGCCAGGCGAAAGCGGCAGTCGCTGACCGCGAGGAAACCCTGGCCCAGGCCCAGCGCGAGGCCAAGCGGAACAAGGGGCTTGGCAACCTGGTGCCGGGTGAGCAACTGGAAGAAAGCCAGTCGAAAGTGGCCCGCGCCCAAGTGGCCTTGATGGAAGCCCAGGTGGCGGTGGACAGCGCGCAGCTCAACCTCGACCGCTCGGTGATCCGCAGCCCGGTGGACGGCTACGTCAACGATCGCGCGCCACGGGCCCAGGAGTTCGTCAGCGCCGGGCGTCCGGTGTTGTCGGTGGTCGACAGCAACTCGTTCCATATCGATGGCTATTTCGAAGAAACCAAACTGAACGGCATCCATATCGGGCAAAGCGTCGACATCCGGGTGATCGGCGACAATGCGCGCTTGCGTGGGCATGTGGAGAGCATCGTCGCCGGCATCGAAGACCGCGACCGCACCAGCGGCAACAACCTGCTGCCCAACGTCAATCCGGCGTTCAGCTGGGTGCGGTTGGCCCAGCGGATTCCGGTGCGGATCGCCTTCGACGACGTGCCGGAAGATTTCCGCATGATCGCCGGGCGCACCGCCACGGTATCGATCATCGACGATCAGAAACGGGAGCCGGCGCAATGAGCAAGGCCTCGGGTTTGGCGGTCGCCGGATTAGGCTTGCTGCTGTCGGCGTGTCAGATGGTTGGGCCGGATTATCATTTGCCTGAAGAGGCGGCTGTCCATCGTCCAGACTTGCAGGGCGATCTGGCGGTCGACGGTAAAACGGTGGTTTCCGCGCCGGTGCCGGCCGATTGGTGGCGCTTGTACAAGGATCCGCGACTCGACCAATTGGTGCAGCAGGCCATGGCCTCCAACACCGATTTGCGCGTGGCGGCGGCCAGCCTGTCGCGATCCCGCGCTCAGGTCGATGAGGCCGAAGCGGCAGGTGGCTGGAGCGGCGGCGTGAAAATGGGCGCCCAGCGTTTGCAGGAGTCCGGCCAGGCCTTCCTGATACCGGAAAAAGTGCCGGTGGCCAACATCGGCGATATCGGCATCAGTGCGTCGTACCAGTTCGACCTGTTCGGCACCTTGCAACGCGGTATCGAAGCGGCCAAGGCCAATGCCGATGCGACGCAGGCCGCCGCCGATACTGCACGCATCACCGTGGTGGCCGACGTGGTTCGCGCCTACACACAAGTGTGTGCAGCCAATGAAGAGCGGGAAATCGCCCAGCACTCCCTCGACCTGCAAGCCCAGAGCACCACGCTGATCCAGCGCCTGCGCGATGCCGGGCGAGGCGACGAAACCCAGGTCACCCGTTCGCAGACCCAATTCAAATCCCTGCGCGCCGACATGCCGCGCTATGAAGCCGCACGTCAGGCCGGGCTGTATCGTTTGTCGATGTTGCTGGCCAAGCCGGTGGACCAGTTGCCGGCTGGCACCGCCACCTGTGACGAGCTGCCAAAAATCGCGCAATTGATCCCGGTGGGCGATGGCGCCGCGTTGCTCAAGCGCCGTCCCGATGTACGGCAGGCCGAACGTCGACTGGCGACCGCGACGGCCGGTATCGGCGTCGCTACGGGCGAGCTGTACCCGAACATCAGCATCGGCGCGACCATCGGTACCGTCGGTATCCTGGACGATCTCGGCGACCCGTCTACCAACCGCTGGGGCTTCGGTCCGTCGCTGACCTGGAACGTGCCGACCAACGGCGCCCGGGCGCGCATCCGCGAAGCCGAAGCGGTTACCCAGGCGACCCTGGCGCATTTCGACGGGGTGGTGCTCAACGCCATTCGCGAAACCCAGACCGGCCTGGCCCAGTACACGGCATTGCTGCAGCGCCGCGACGCACTGGCCGATGCCGAGCAATCGGCAAAACTGGCAGCCGACCAGACCCACCGCTTCTTCCAGGCCGGCCGCGCCTCGTTCCTGGCGGACCTGCAAGCCACCCGCACCTACATCGACGTCACGGCGCAACTGGCGGCCGCGAACACCCAGGTTGCCGCCAGTCAGATCGATTTGTTCCTCGCCTTGGGCGGCGGTTGGGAAAGCGGACGAACGCAAGCGTCGAACTCCGGCAAACCCTGAGGCCGTTGCTATGCTTTGAAGAGTTGGAGGGCGCCCCGTGCAAAGCGCTCTTTCTTCGCACAAGGCTCGCGCAGTTCAGGGGGAAACCAATAATGAAAAACCCTTATGCTCTCGGCTTCTGGTGCGCCATCGTGGCGTTGGTGCTGCTGTCGGCCACCTATTTCTACGGCATCATGCTGGCCCACCAGATCGACAAGGCTCTGGCGTTCCTCGACAGTGCCGCCGCGCTGATTGCCGTGATGTCCATTGCGGTGGTGGCCTGGGCCTCGGTCCAGAACCAACGCATCAAGAAAAGACAACTCGAACAAGGCAAGACCCTGGTCCTGATCTGGGACACCAAGGTGGCGCTGCGTCGTGTCGAAACGGTGTTCGACCGTTATTTCTGGGGCAGTTACTGGCAACCGGGGCGCACCTTTCAGGAAGTCATGGGCGAATTGACCGGCACTCCGCTGGAAAAAAGCCTCGAGAGCCTGAAAAAACAGTGTCTGGCGCTGGATCGGCAGGTGGCTGACGACGGTCGGCACTGGCTCAGCAATGCCCGGGAACTGGCGGATGTCGCCACGGCCATGGCCCGCGAACGCTATCAACTGGACGTCTGCGACCCGCGTTCGGAAGTGACGGGCGGGGCGGTGATCAACCGCGACTTCGAAGTGCTGGTGTACACCTGGACTGCGCGGCTCAAAAGTTTTGATCATCAGTTGGATGAGATCGAGGTCCAATACTCTTGAGTTGATATTGGCTGTTCGATCGCCATCGCGAGCCTGCTCGCGATGGCGAATGCATTGACTGCGAATATCTCCAACCGTGTCACCACCCCCAAAGACACTCTTTCACCTTTAAACATTGAGCCGTTCGTCGCGCCCGGTGCTAATCTGCAATTCACTTTCAGCGCAGTCGAGCCGCAACCCGTCATGGGTTCAGGGAAGACGACCTCACTTTCAACAACGGACATTGAACGGGTCATACATGAATAAATCAGCAGGCGTGCTACTGGGAATTGTTGTCGCAATCGGTGCCATCAGCGCAGGCGGAGCCTGGTTCACCGGCACCAAAATCGAAGGTGTGCTGAACACCTCGATCGCTGATGCCAACAAGGAATTGCAGGCGGCGATGGTCGGCTCCAACGGCACCGCGTCGCTGGAACTGGTGTCGCTGGAGCGTCATGTGTTCAGCAGCACCGCGCACTATCGCCTCAAGGGCGAAGGCGAAATGTTCGGCGAAGCGCCGGTCGAGTTGCTGTTTGTCGATCACATCGAACACGGCCCGTTGCCGTTCTCGCGCCTGATGTCGCTCAAATGGCTGCCGGTCCTGGCGACCAGTCACTACGAGCTGGAAAAGACCCCGCTCACCGAGAAGTGGTTTGCCGCTGCCAAGGACAAGTCCCCGCTGACCGGCGTGGTCAATATCGGCTACGACAACGCTACCAATGGCACCTTCGAGTTGCAGCCGTTGGAAATGGCCCTGGATGACAAGTCGAGCATGAAGTTCTCCGGCCTGAGCATGGACATCGACGCCAGCGCCAAGGCGCAGAAGGTCAAGGCCAACGGCTACATGGACAGCCTGAAGGTGACCACCGTGTCCGAAGACCAGGCGCCGGTGCAGGTTGAGTTGAACGGCCTGACCCTGGCCAGCAACCTGACAAAAAGTACTTACGGTTTCTACACTGGCGAGAACGTCGTTGAATTGGCCAGCGGCAAATCGACTTTCGGCGTCAAGCAGTCGGTGCTGGACTTCAAGAAGTTCGAAATGAAGAACCTGACTGAAGAAAAGGGCAGCAACGCCTCCGGACGTGCCGACTACAAGGTCGGTGACGTGTCTTTCAACGGCAAGACCATCGGTTCCGGTGCGCTGGCCATGAGCCTGAAGAACCTCGACATTCCGGCGACCTTGTCATTGATGCAGGTTTACCAGACCAAACTGCAGCCGTATGAAAGGGCGGCGGCCGAAGCAACGGCGGCCGGCCTGCCGGCACCAGAGCTGAAACTGACCGAAGCCGAAGAGGCGCTGCTCAAGTCCAGCCTGGAAAAACTGCTGGCGGCCGGACCACAAGTGGCCCTGGAAAACCTGTCGTTCAACACCGCCAACGGTGAGAGCCGCGCCAACATGGTGCTCGACCTGACCAAGCCACAAGCCATCGATCTGCCAACCGATCAGTTGGTCAGGCAGTTGATCGCGCTGCTGGACTTCAAGCTGCAAGTGTCCAAAGCCATGTTGGTCGATGTGCTCACCGTGCAGTCGCAAATCGACGGTCAGACCGACGCCAAGCTGATTGCCGACCAGGCCACCGCCACCGCGGACATGTTCAGCAGCATGGCGGTCGGTAGCCAACTGGCAAAACTGGACGGCAACAACATCGTCACCAACTTGCGTTACGCCAACAATCAGGTGGACTTCAACGGCCAGAAAATGACCGTCGAAGAGTTTGCCAGTTTTGTGATGAGCAAGTTCGCAGATGCCAGTGCCACTGAATAACGGCGGCTGTTAACCCTGCAACGCCCGGCCTCTGCATCGCGCAGGCGCCGGGCGTTTTGCTGTCCGGCATGTCTAGGGGACGTCACGGATCAGGCGCCATGCCTCTTCCCAGGGCAAGGATTGTTTCATCCGCTCGGCGAGCATCGCCATGGCCCGGTCCATCTCGCAGGCTACCGCCGCCGACACCACGCCGTTTTTTCCGAACAGGCCTATGAACGGCGGATCGTAAGGGTCGCCCTTGAACTCGACTTCGTCCCAGGCCTCGGCGTGCCCGAGGTAGTCGTAGGTTTTACCGAAATGCCAGGTCCAGAAATACGGCACGTCGAGGTAATGCTCGTCACCGCCCAGCATATTGGCCGCGGCGATCCGCGCCTGCTGTTGGGCCAGTCGCCAGTGTTCGATGCGCAGGTATTGGTTGTTCAGCGGGAACGTGGCGATATCGCCAGCCGCCCAAAGGCTGTCGGTCACGCGCATTGCGCCATCGACACGCAGCGAGTGATCCTGCTCCTTCGGCAACCCGGTAAAGGCTGCTGTGGCTGGCGTGACGCCAATGCCGACCAACACCAGATCGGCCGCCAGGCGTTGGCCGTTGTCCAGGCGCACGGCCTCGACCTTGTCCGTCCCTTCGATCTGTACCGCATTGCCCTGGGTATGAAACACGACGCCATTGGCTTCATGTCGCGCGCGAATGGCCTTGCCGACCGTGTCACCGAACTGTTTGGCAAACGGTACTTCGTGGCGGGCCAGCACGGTCACGTGCAGGCCAAGCTGGCGCAGGGACGAGGCGGACTCCATGGCAATGAAACTGTCACCGATGATCACCACCCGCTGGCCGGCGCTGGCGCTGTCGAGAATCTGCTGCGCATGGGCTTTGGAGCGTAGGACGAACACTTGCGGCAGGTTGGCGCCGGGCAGCGTCAGTGTGTTAGGCACGCCGCCGGTGGCCAGCAGTGCGGCGTCGTAGGTCAATGATTGGCCGTCAGTCAGCCGCAGCGTGTGGTTTGGCGTATCCAGGCTTGCAACTTCGCCTCGCAGGCGCTCGATCCGCTGCTCGCGGTAAAAGTCCTTGTCGCGTAGCGGCGGGACTTCGTCCAGAGGCATCTCCCCGGCGATCACGTACTTGCTCAGCGCGGTGCGGTCGTATCCGGCATCGGCTTCGTGGTCGATCAACAGCAATCGGCCGCCGAAACCTTTCTCGCGCAAACACGCTGCCGCCGCCGTGCCTGCCGCGCCAGCGCCGACAATGATGAAGGTTCGTGAATCGTCGGCCGGTGGCGGGTGGGCACCCGGCATCGGCTGGTCGCCGACCCAGATGTCGCCGTCACGGACTTCGAGGGGATAGCGCTTGAGGCTGTCCAGGGCTGGCGGCTCACACAGCCCGCCATCCTCGATCCGAAACTGCGCCTTGTGCCACGGACAGGTCAGGCGCCCAAGACATATCGCCCCGTCCGCCAGCGGGGCTCCGGCATGCGGGCATTCGGCCTGATAAGCGCGCAGTTGATCGCCGGTCCGCAACAGCAGAATTTTGCTGTCCCGGACCTGCACTTCCAGACCCCGGTCTTCGGGCACATTGGCGACACGCGCAACGCGATGCAGAGTCATGATCGCTCTCCAGACAGACGTTTCACTTATGAGTCTGGTACTTATCGCGAGGTTCAGCCAATTCCCCCCTGCCACGACGTGAACGGTCCGGCTATAGTTTGCACGCCGACGACGGCCCAACACGCACAAGGTGCTCCGGTATGCCCCGATTGACCTCAATGAACCCTTGGCTCGCGGCCTTGGCAGTCGCCCTTTGCGTGCAGTTTCCGGCGCAGGCCCAGGAACGTTTCACCCTGAACATTCCCGGCGTCTCCGATGACCGTCTGTTCACGTCCGCCGCCGCCAGCGACTCCGCAGGTTGTGGCGGACATAATATTTCCCCGGCATTGAACTGGAACGCCGGCCCGGCAGCCACCCAAAGCTACGCCATCGTCATGCACGACCCTGACGGCCAGAAAGGCCAGGGTGTCGATCAGTGGGTGCACTACGGCATCAAGGCTGTCACCCACCAGATCCCGGCCGGCGCCGGTAGCAAACCCGGCCTCGAAGGCGTCGGCGGTACCAACAGCAAGGCAACCACCGGCTACATCGGCCCTTGCCCGCCCGTTGGCGACAGCGCGCACCACTACATCATCCAGATCTACGCCCTGGACCTGCCCCCGGACGCCTTGCCCGCCGGCCTGACCCGCGCGCAGCTGCTGGAAAAAATCAAAGGCCACGTCCTGAGAAACAGCAGCGTGGTGCGGCGCTATCACCGCTGAAGGCTGATCGTCCCAGCGGATTTGCAGAAAACTGAAGTGCGCGGCATTCCGGGGATTTGGCATCCACCCCCGAAAGCGCGCACTATCAGGCTATAGCCGATGCGTTGGAGGATGCCGTGGCAAAAAAAATCGACCGCATCGCCCAAATGCTCAACTGCCCACAAAAGGGCGAGGAACTGCGGCGAGCAATTACCGAGAGTCGCAAGGATTTTCTGCTGAACCAGCCGGAAGAAGACGTGGTTGAAGACGACGACCTTGAAGAGGAGATTTTCGAGGACGACGAGGACGATGATGAGTACGACGAGTTCGACTGGACTACAGAATGAAAAAAAACCGCTTCGGCGGTTTTTTTGTGGGTCCAGGTAAAAGCCCTTATGTGCTGTGTCTGGCGTACTTGCTAGTGTCAGAGCCCATTGGGGAGAAATTTGGTTGCGCCGCTGACATCATCGATTTTCTTGATGCGAAAGGCTTTCAGGCAAGTTTCGTCGCGGGTGTTGGCGTCAGAGCAAAATTGCTTGATGAAATCGGCAAAGACCATGTCTTGGCCATTAACGGTGAGGACGCGCTTGTAATATTCACCATTGATGCCTTGGGCTTGACGACTGGTAGTCATCTCCTGATCCACCACCAGTTGTCCGTGCAGGTCGACAGCTGGAACCTGGGCTTTGGGGTCTTCTTTGGAGCAGGCGCTCAGCAGTAGTCCCGCAGCAATCAGCGTACATAAACGCAGCATATGAATTCATCTCTGATAACGGATGCCCCGGACCAGGGTCCGGGGAAGATCGATAGGAAGATTACTCGCCGAACAAGCGGCTGGAGCGGTTGACGTCAGCCTTGCCGGTATCTTCCAGCAGAGACTTGGCACCGGAGGTCACATTGCGTGCCGAGTCGGCTTCAGACTGGATCACGTCGGTGCGTGCCGCGCTATCACGCAACTCCGCATCGATGTAGTCGTTGGCACGTGCGGTGCGCGCGCGCTTGGCCTGTAGTGCCAGGCGGCGCTCTTCCAGGTCCAGTGCGCGCAATTCGTCTTCGAAGCCTTCTTCACGGGTTTGAACACGCTTATGTTCAGTTTCTTGTGTCTTGCGCTGCTCGAGGGCCCTTTGTTGCGCAGCTTGCTGTGCCACTGCCCGTTGCCGACGATCAGCAGCGCTACGAGCTTCCTCGCGTGCCCGGTCGGCTGCCGCCTGACGGAGGCGTTCGGCCTCAGCGGCGGCTTCAGCCTGTTTGGTTTGCTGTTCGATTTGATACAGATTGTCGAATTGGCCTGCCAATGTCGGCATGGTGAGCAGTGCGAGGACGGAGCCCAGAACTATATGTTTCATGTCCGACCCCTTAGCTTTTCTTGGGTTCTGGACAGGTCGCATTCGGCTGAATGCGTGTTTCGTTGGAGATCGTCATCACCATCAGGGATATTTCGCCAACCTTGAACTCACAAGGGCGACCCACTTGGGCAGAAGTGAAGATCTTGCCGCTTTCGGAATAACCAATCAGCACGCCCGGTACGAGGGTGGTGTCATTGACCATCGAGCCCGCCATGGCGCCTGCAGCGCCACCGGCTACACCGCCGACAATGGCCGTGTCAGTGTTTTTAGTGTTGCCCAGTGCGGCACCACCGATCAGACCCAGTACCCCGCCCGCCATCATGGCTGCTTTTTTGTTCTTTTCGTTGCTGACTTTTATCTTGCTCGGCGAAATCGTAAGGATTTTGACGGTTTTAGCTTCCTGCTGAGTGTTTACCTGAGTGGCGTCGAATACATCTGCTTGATACTCCTCACCACTCGTTTGGCAGCCAGCAAGAACGGCAGCAATCGAAAGCACCAGGCAGCGTTTTAACATCATCATTTCTAATATCTCTATGAGCGTAAGAAATCCCGAAAGGGACAATCCATTGTGATTTGAGGCAATGTGCCATCATTTTAATCAAACTCAAGAAGATAAGGCCAAGGAAACTTTGGAGAGGATGTGGATTAGGTGCTTTAGGCAGTTTCAAAGCCCGCAGCCTGCTGCTGATGCCGATCACTGGCATTTTCCTGATGCTCGGTAACGGCTAAGGGTTGAAAGTCTTCGACCAGCAGATGGTCGCCAGGAACGGCATGGATATCGGCGGGGTGGCCAGCCTCGGGAGGCTGCATTCGCTGCTGGCCTGGCTGTTCGTGATTTTAGTGGTCGGCCACTTCGGTGCGGCGACTATCAGCAACCGTTGAACGGGGGGGCATGAGTTTCCTAAAAACAACACCCACAAAAAAGCCCCAGACCCATAAGACCTGAGGCTTTCTCGCTACAACGTATGGTGCACCAGGCGGGATTCGAACCCACGACCCCTGCCTTCGGAGGGCAGTACTCTATCCAGCTGAGCTACTGGTGCAGCGGGCGCCATGATACGCATATGCACTGCGGGCGTCCATGCTGCTGAATCGCCTGCGTTTTTTTAAAGCTGTAACGCGCGTTTGCTACGTTGATCAGAAAAAATAGGCAAAAGCGTCGTTTTCGTTCTTTTTTTCGAACAGCCTATTGTCCTTTACCCCCTTTGATCCTAGGATTCGTTTGAGATTTCAAACGCTCTTGTCTGGGTGCTGAACCGCACGATTTGAATCAGTGCGCTATTTATGTGCTTCAGCCCGGTGAATGATTTCCCTGACGGCAGCCTATCGAGGCGCCTTTCTACAATCATAATTTGCTCCGCATTCGTTGCGGTGCTGTTAAGGAAAGCCGACATGCAGCTTAAAGACACCCAGTTGTTCCGCCAGCAAGCCTTCATCGATGGCGCGTGGGTTGATGCGGACAATGGTCAGACGATCAAGGTCAACAACCCGGCAACGGGCGAAATTCTGGGCACCGTGCCGAAGATGGGCGCTGCCGAAACCCGCCGTGCGATCGAAGCTGCTGACAAAGCGCTGCCGGCCTGGCGTGCACTGACCGCCAAAGAACGTGCGACCAAGCTGCGTCGCTGGTTCGAGCTGATCATCGAGAACCAGGAAGACCTGGCTCGCCTGATGACCCTGGAGCAAGGCAAGCCATTGGCCGAAGCCAAGGGCGAAATCGTTTACGCCGCGTCCTTCATCGAATGGTTCGCCGAAGAAGCCAAGCGCATCTACGGTGACGTGATTCCGGGCCACCAGCCAGACAAGCGCCTGATCGTGATCAAGCAGCCAATCGGCGTGACCGCTGCAATCACCCCGTGGAACTTCCCGGCTGCAATGATCACCCGTAAAGCCGGCCCGGCCCTGGCCGCCGGTTGCACCATGGTGCTCAAGCCTGCTTCGCAAACTCCGTTTTCCGCCTTCGCCCTGGCCGAACTGGCCCAGCGTGCCGGCATCCCGGCTGGTGTGTTCAGCGTGGTTTCCGGTAGCGCCGGCGACATCGGCAGCGAGCTGACCAGCAACCCGATCGTGCGCAAGCTGTCCTTCACCGGTTCGACCGAAATCGGTCGTCAACTGATGTCGGAATGCGCCAAGGACATCAAGAAAGTGTCCCTGGAACTGGGCGGCAACGCTCCGTTCATCGTGTTCGACGACGCGGACCTGGATAAGGCCGTCGAAGGCGCGATCATTTCCAAATATCGCAACAACGGCCAGACCTGCGTCTGCGCCAACCGCCTGTACATTCAGGATTCGGTCTACGACGCGTTCGCCGAGAAGCTGAAAGTGGCTGTGGCCAAGCTCAAGATCGGTAACGGTCTGGAAGCAGGCACCACCACTGGCCCGCTGATCGACGAAAAAGCCGTGGCCAAGGTGCAAGAGCACATTGCTGACGCCATTTCCAAAGGCGCCACCGTGCTGTCCGGCGGCAAGTCGATGGAAGGCAACTTCTTCGAGCCGACCATCCTGACCAACGTGCCGAACAACGCTGCCGTGGCCAAGGAAGAAACCTTCGGTCCATTGGCTCCACTGTTCCGCTTCAAAGACGAAGCCGACGTGATCGCAATGTCCAACGACACCGAGTTCGGTCTGGCCTCGTACTTCTATGCCCGCGACCTGGGTCGTGTGTTCCGTGTGGCTGAAGCCCTGGAATACGGCATGGTCGGCGTCAACACCGGGTTGATCTCCAACGAAGTCGCGCCGTTCGGCGGCATCAAGGCCTCGGGCCTGGGCCGTGAAGGTTCCAAGTACGGCATCGAAGATTACCTGGAAATCAAATACCTCTGCCTGGGCATCTAAGCCCGGCACGGCATTGCTTCAAGCGCAAAGGGCACGAGAGCGCTGTCCCTTTGCGCCGCTTCAAACCGGAATTTTCTCGGTGGCCGGGAACGCTGTGGCAGTCGATCATCGCATGCTGCCGCCGTTGCTCCCCGTCGCTTTATCCTTGAACCACGCCGCCCGATGAGCGGTGAATGAGGAATGTATGAGCAAGACTAACGCTTCTTTGATGGCCCGCCGTACCGCTGCTGTTCCACGTGGTGTTGGCCAGATTCACCCGATCTTCGCCGAATCCGCGAAGAACGCGACCGTAACCGACGTTGAAGGTCGTGAGTTCATCGACTTCGCCGGCGGTATCGCCGTGCTGAACACCGGCCACGTGCACCCGAAAATCATCGCCGCCGTGACCGAGCAGCTGAACAAGCTGACCCACACCTGCTTCCAGGTTCTGGCCTACGAGCCGTACGTGGAAGTGTGCGAAAAAATCAACGCCAAGGTCCCAGGTGATTTCGAAAAGAAAACCCTGCTGGTGACCACCGGCTCCGAAGCCGTGGAAAACTCCATCAAGATCGCCCGTGCCGCCACTGGCCGTGCCGGCGTGATCGCCTTCACCGGCGCCTACCACGGTCGCACCATGATGACCCTGGGCCTGACCGGTAAAGTCGTGCCTTACTCGGCCGGCATGGGCCTGATGCCAGGCGGCATCTTCCGCGCGCTGTACCCGAACGAACTGCACGGTGTGAGCATCGACGACTCGATCGCTTCCATCGAACGCATCTTCAAGAACGACGCCGAGCCGAAAGACATCGCCGCGATCATCATCGAGCCGGTTCAGGGCGAAGGTGGTTTCTACGTCGCTCCGAAAGAATTCATGAAGCGTCTGCGTGCCCTGTGCGACCAGCACGGCATCCTGCTGATCGCTGACGAAGTACAGACTGGCGCTGGCCGTACCGGTACTTTCTTCGCCATGGAACAGATGGGCGTTGCTGCCGACCTGACCACCTTCGCCAAATCCATCGCTGGCGGCTTCCCGCTGGCCGGTGTGTGCGGCAAGGCCGAATACATGGACGCCATCGCTCCAGGCGGCCTGGGCGGCACCTACGCCGGTAGCCCGATCGCTTGCGCCGCGGCCCTGGCCGTGATGGAAGTGTTCGAAGAAGAGCACCTGCTGGATCGTTGCAAGGCTGTTGGCGAGCGTCTGGTAACCGGCCTGAAGGCCATCCAGGCCAAGTACCCGGTGATCGGTGAAGTCCGTGCCCTGGGCGCGATGATCGCTGTCGAGCTGTTCGAAAACGGCGACAGCCACAAGCCGAACGCCGCAGCCGTGGCGTCCGTTGTGGCCAAGGCTCGCGACAAGGGTCTGATCCTGCTGTCCTGCGGCACCTACGGCAACGTTCTGCGCGTCCTGGTACCGCTGACCTCGCCGGACGAGCAACTGGACAAAGGCCTGGCGATCATCGAAGAGTGCTTCTCCGAGCTCTGATCCCCAGTGTGACCTGATCCACAAAAAACCCGCTTCGGCGGGTTTTTTTATGCCCCTTGAAACAGATCCCGCGCAATAGCGCTGTATCGAATGGCCAGCATTGGCTAAGGTTCCTGCATTGCCAGGGAGAGCTGTATGACAACTGTCATTTTACCCGCCGTTCCAAGAGTCCTGATTGCCGAGGCCGACCCCTGGTCCCGGGATTTGCTCAAGGAAGTGTTGTTGAATGTACGCTGCGATGCGCGGCTGGATTTGTGCGCCGATGGCCAGCAAGCGCTGGAGCTATTGGCCGCCAACCCCTATGACCTGGTCATCGCCGACTGGGAGTTGCCCGGCGTCGATGGCCTGAATGTCCTGCGCAATATCCGTCAGCGCAAACGCAACCCGCCGCTGCCCTTCATCCTCATGAGTAGTCGCAACGACAGTGCCAGCGTGCGCGAGGCCTTGCCGCTGGCGCCGGCCGCGTACCTGACCAAACCCCTGAATATGGAAAGCCTGACCCATCGGTTGCAGGGGTTGCTGCTGAACGCTGGCGAAGAAGTCTCGTGCGAGGTGCCGTCGCTGGCACCGGGCATGACGTTGTCGGTGTTTCTGGAGCGTCGCCGGGAGTTGGCCGACGGCGCGCCGCTGATGACCGACGTACAAGTGGCGGTCAAGCGCAGCCTCAATCCCAATGGCCTCGACCTGACGGTGCTGGAAGACGAAATCCGCACCGATCCGCAGGTCACGGCCGTGCTGATCGCCGCTGCCAACAGTGCGGCCCAGCACCACGGCGCAGCTGTGCAAACCCTGTCCCAGGCGCTGCATCGCCTGGGCACCGGGCAGAGCATGAACCTGATTCTCGGGCTGGCGCTCAAACGCAGTGCTCGGCTCAGTGACCCGCAATTGGCCGACTATGCCGAGCGTTATTGGGATCTGTCACTGCACACCGCCGAATACGCGCGCACTCTGGCGCGCTTGCTCGATCTGGATCAGGAGCGCTGCTATTGCGCCGGCATGTTGCATCGTCTCGGCGATCTGGCGTTGCTGCGCTGTTTGCAGGAATGGAAGCAGGCCGGTGGCGAACTGGACGAGCTGGAGGAAGTGGGCGAAGCGCTGGTTGAATTTGGCGCGGCCTATGGTTCGGCCCTGCGCACGCGCTGGCGCCTGCCACTGGAGTTGCGGGAACTGATTGCGGCGGTCTACCAGCTCGGTGGCGGGGTTTACTCCCGCGAAGCGCTGGTGATGAACATGGCGGCGCAGATGGCGCGTCTGACCGAGCATGAGGGCATCGAGGAGCTGGCGAAGAGCCGGACGGCGCGGTTGCTCAAGATCGGCTTGCCGGAGTTGATGCGTTTGCGCAAGAAATGAGGGCGAACGCGATTCCCTGTGGTGGCCTGTCAGGCAGTGACAATCCGGTTCTTGCCCTCGCGCTTGGCCTGATACATCGCGGCATCCGCCCGGGAAAACAGGCTCTCCACGTTTTCGTCCGTG
This sequence comes from Pseudomonas sp. GL-RE-26, assembly GCF_019956275.1. Taxonomy (NCBI): domain Bacteria; kingdom Pseudomonadati; phylum Pseudomonadota; class Gammaproteobacteria; order Pseudomonadales; family Pseudomonadaceae; genus Pseudomonas; species Pseudomonas sp. GL-RE-26. The sequence continues at coordinate 76,244 of NZ_JAHBDI010000012.1, read as the reverse complement.
GCGGTCAGGCTGGTCAGGCCCTGGCTGACGGTGATGCCGAACGTCTGGCCTTCATGGGTGAAACGCAATCGCTGAATCTGCTGGTGCAAGCGTTCCGCCACTTGCAGGGCCATCTGCGGCGTACAGCCGGGAAACACCGCTACGAACTCCTCACCGCCAATGCGTCCGAACAGGTCGCCACGGCGAAACGCCGCGCGGCCGCTTTCGGCGATGCGTTGCAACACGTTGTCGCCTTCCTGGTGACCGTAGGTGTCGTTGATGATTTTGAAGTCATCGATGTCCAGCATCAGGAACGACAGCGGCTCGCCCCGTTGCCGGGCGTGTGCGAACTCGCGATGGGCGCATTCGAAGAAATGCCGGCGATTGCTGCTCTGGGTCAGGGCGTCAGTGGTGGCCAGGCGATGCAGCTCGGTTTCCATCCGCTTCTTGTCGGTGATGTCTTCGGCGATGCCGACGATGATCACCGGCTGCCCCGGCTCGGCCTGGCGGTTGACATAGCATTTGTCGCTGAGCCAGCGCACTTGGCCATCGGCGGCAATGATTCGATACTCGCGATCTTCGACGGCGCCTTTGTCCAGCGCTTCGGCCAGGCTGCGTTCGGCATAGTCCAGGTCGTCAGGGTAAATGCTGTCGCGCCATTGATTGCAGTCGGCCAGCAGCAGATCAGCCGAACGGCCAAAGATCCGTTCGTAGGCGGGGCTGACGTAAAGCACCTGGCGGGTTTCCCAATCGAATGCCCACAGCACCGCGTTGACGCTCATCAGCAAGGTGTTGAACAACTGATCGCGTTCGCTCAGGCGTGCGACTTCGCCTTGGGCGTGCATCAGCGCTATCAGGGTCTGCGCGGCCTCGGGCCAATGTGACGGAGATGAGTCTTGCAGGTTCTTTTGGGCCATCGACACAAATCTCAAAGGGCATGCCGCGCGCGATCGCGGCCAACATCAAGCCCGCCGGGGATGGCGAAGTGTCTTTGAGATAGGGCTTTTCAGATGAAGTTCCCGCCTTTCGTGGCGAGGGAGCTGGCTCCCGCCGGGCGGTACTGATGGCGCGATATTACAGTCACACCACATAACCCTGTGGGAGCGAGCAAGCCCGCTCCCACAGGTTTTTTCAGACAGCGGCAGGACGCAGCGAGTAGGTCTTCAACTGATCGGCGAATTCTCGCAGGGACTGAATCCCGCTGGCTTCGGCTTCGTGTATCCAGTCCTTGATGGCCGCCAGCATGTCGTGACCATTTGAGCTGGTCTTGACCCAGATCTGCTGCAGGGCCAGGCGTTTCTCGTAAATTACCTTCAGCGCCTGACTGTGCTCGAGCATGTTCTGGATGCGCACGTGGTGTTTGTCATCCAGCAGGCTGGTCTCCCGCGAAAGCAGGCGTTTGGCCCGGTGGAACTGGTGACGTACCGAGTGATCGACCTTTTCCAGCTCTTGCTTGACCAGCGGGCCGATCACCAATTTGCGGTACTGGGCCATGATCTGGAAGCGGTTGTTGAGGATCGCCATGGCGGTGTCCATGTCCAGGTTGCCCTTGCCTTCGACGCGATGGGCAATCGGCGCAACCCGTTGAACCTTGGCCAGGCGCAGGAAGCTGAAGACTTGAATCCACGCCCAGCCCAGGTCGAATTCCCACTTCTTCACCGACAATTTTGCCGAGTTAGGGTAGGTGTGATGGTTGTTATGCAGTTCTTCGCCACCAATCAGGATGCCCCACGGCACCAGGTTGGTCGCCGCATCGCGGCATTCGAAGTTGCGATAGCCGATGGCATGGCCCAGGCCATTGACCACGCCGGCAGCCCACACCGGGATCCACATCATCTGGATGGCCCAGATGGTGATGCCGATGGTGCCGAACAGCAGCAGGTCGATAACGCCCATGATCGCGATGCCCAGCAGCGGGTAGCGGCTGTAGAGGTTGCGCTCGATCCAGTCTTCGGGGCAGTTCTTGCCGTAGATGCGCAGGGTCTCGGGGTTTTCCGCTTCGGCGCGGTACAACTCGGCGCCTTTGCGCAGCACCGTGGACAAGCCCTTGATGACCGGGCTGTGCGGATCATCGACGGTTTCGCATTTGGCGTGATGCTTGCGGTGGATGGCGGTCCACTCGCGGGTGTTCTGCGCCGTGGTCAGCCACAGCCAGAAACGGAAGAAATGCTTGAGCCCCCCATTCAGCTCCAGGGAGCGATGGGCGGAGTAACGATGCAGATAGACCGTGACGGCGATGATCGTGACGTGGGTCATCAGCAGGGTGACTGCTACCAGCGACCAGGGCGACAAGCCAAGAAAACCTTCGTACCACATAGGCTGTAGGGCCCTCGATAAAGAAAAAACAGCCGTTGCATTATCACTAAGCCCACACAGAAAACCAGTCGGCCTTTCAGATAAGAGTGGCTGGATGTGTCTTTAAACTATAATTCCAACCTATTTGTAGGGACAAGGATCGCCGGATGTCTGCCACCTATCGCGATGCCTTGCGCGCAACGCTGCTCTATCTGTTGCTTTCTGTGGTTTGGCTGCAGATCAGTGGCTATTTATTGAACAGTTTCTTCGATAGCTCTGCCGAGCGACTGCGATGGCAACTGATCAACGGTTATGTCTGGGTGTTGTTCAGCGCCGGGTTGATCTTCATTGCCCGTGCGCGGTTGCTGCGGTGTCTGGGTATCGGCGCCAAGCTGCGTGAACGCGATGCCGACCGCATGCGCTTGCGCCAGGCAGCGGCCGTGTTCGACTGCACCCGCGAAGGCGTGCTGGTCACCAATCGGGAAGGCGTGATCGTCCATGTGAACCGGGCGTTTATGGAAATCACCGGTTACGGGTGTGAGGACGTGCTGGGGCAGCGGCCCAATCTGTTCAAGTCCGGGCGGCATTCCCCTGAGTTCTATCAGGTGATGTTTGCCACGCTCGCCAGTGTCGGGGAGTGGAGTGGGGAAATCTGGAACCGGCGCAAAAGCGGCGAGATTTACCCGCAATGGCAAACGATCCGCCTGATCCACGACGATTTCGGCCGGCCGAGCCAATATGTGGCGGTGTTTACCGACATCAGTGCAATCAAGAACTCCGAACACGAGCTGATGCACCTGGCGCACCACGATCCGCTGACCGACCTGCCGAACCGCCTGCTGTTCACCGACCGCGCCGAACAGGCCCTGGCCTCGGCACAGGTCCACAAGCGTGGCTGCGCGCTGCTGATGATCGATCTCGATCACTTCAAGATGATCAACGACAGCCTCGGGCACACCATTGGCGACCAGTTGCTCAAAGCTGTGGCCGAGCGCCTGGGCGCCATGTTCGGCCCGGGCATCACCCTGGCCAGGCTGGGCGGAGATGAATTCGCCGTGCTCGCCGAAAGCTGTCCGCAACTGGTTCAGGCCGCTGCGTTGGCCCAGCGGATCATCGACGGCCTCAAAGCACCCTTCTCAATCGATGACCATCAATTGTTCATCAACACCAGCATCGGCATCAGTCTGTTCCCCAGCGATGCCTTGAGCGTCGAGCAACTGTTGCGTAATGCCGACTCTGCACTGTTCAAGGCCAAGAGCACGGGGCGCAATGATTATGCCCTGTACACCGAAGAGCTGACGGCCCACGCCCAGCAACGGGTCGAGATCGCCTTCGAATTGCGCCGCGCCCTGGACCGGCAAGAGCTGCGGGTCCATTACCAGCCGGTTCACGACCTCAAGACCCGTCGCCTGATTGGCGTCGAGGCACTGGTGCGTTGGCAGCACCCGCAGCGGGGCCTGGTGTCGCCGGCGGAATTCATTCCGGTCGCCGAACGAACCGGTCTGATTGCTGAAATCGATGCCTGGGTCATGGCGCAGGCATGCCGGCAGATGTGCCAGTGGCAGCAGGAGGGGGTGGTGTTGTCGTTCGTCGCGGTCAACGTTTCTTCGCGTCTGTTCGCCCGTCGTGAGCTGTACCAGCAGGTGGCGCAGGTCTTGCGCGAAACCGGGCTGGAACCGGCGTTTCTGGAGCTGGAAGTCACTGAAAGCGCGGTGATGGATGACCCGGAAGTCGCACTGGAGCAGATGCATCGCCTGCGCGAGTTGGGTGTGCGCCTGGCCATCGACGACTTCGGCACGGGTTACTCATCTCTGCTGCGACTCAAGCGTCTGCCGGTGCAAAAGTTGAAAATCGACCAGGGCTTCGTGGCCGGGTTGCCATGGGATGAAGATGATGCGGCGATTTCACGGGTGATCATTGCCCTGGCGCAAAGCATGGGCATGCAGGTGCATGCCGAGGGGATCGAGCAGGTCGAACAGGCGGCTTTCCTCCTCGAGCAGGGGTGTGATCTGGGTCAGGGTTACTGGTTCGGGCGGCCGGTGCCGGCGCTGCAGCTGGATTGGGCTCATGCCCCGGTCATCGCCTGATTTACAAAATCCCTGTAGGAGCAAGCTCACTCCCACAGGTTTTTGGTGTGTCTGAAAGAGGGTGATTCACCTCAAGCCCTTGTCCCTTCAAGTAATCTCTTCTGGTTATATAAACATTCTTAAATAGTCTTTTTAAGAATATCAACACCTCTCTAGTATTGCTCTCAAGCCGCAAGCAGTGCCGACACTGCGAGGCAACCTCTCAGTTGAAGGAGCAGCAATATGAGCGCATCCCTGCGTAGCGTCGACGGTCAAGACGAAGCCACCATCCTGCGTGAAATCCAGAGTGCCCTGCGCGATCTGCGCTTTGGCGCCGTGGAAATCACCGTGCACAACGCCCAGGTGGTGCAGATCGAGCGCAAAGAAAAATTCCGTTTGCAGCAGCCGGGCAACAAGCCGGGCTGAGGCGAATCAGGCAACGCAATATCCCATAAGAAAAAGCCAACACACCAAGAATTCCAGGAGCTTTCACCATGTCGTCGATTCGTTATTTCGCTTTGGCCGCCCTGGCCAGCGCCCTTTTTGCCGGTTCCGCCGTTGCCAAGGACTACGAGCTGCTCAACGTGTCGTACGACCCGACCCGCGAGCTGTACCAGGATTACAACGCCGAGTTCATCAAGTTCTGGCAGAAAGATCACGCAGGCGACACCGTGAAGGTCCAGCAATCCCACGGCGGTTCGGGCAAGCAAGGCCGGGCGGTGATCGATGGCCTGCGGGCCGACGTCGTGACCCTGGCCCTGGCTGGTGATATCGACGAAATCGCCAAGCTCGGCAAATCCCTGCCGGCCGACTGGCAAAAACGCCTGCCGGAAGCGAGCACGCCTTACACCTCGACCATCGTGTTCCTGGTGCGCAAGGGCAACCCTAAAGGCATCAAGGACTGGGGCGACCTGGTCAAGAATGACGTCTCGGTGATCACGCCGAACCCGAAAACATCTGGCGGTGCGCGCTGGAACTTCCTTGCGGCGTGGGCCTATGGCCTGAAAGCCAATGGCGGCGACGAAGCCAAGGCCAAGGAATACGTACAAACCCTGTTCAAGCACGTGCCAGTGCTGGACACCGGCGCTCGCGGCTCGACCATTACCTTCGTCAACAACGGTCAGGGCGACGTATTGCTGGCCTGGGAAAACGAAGCCTTCCTGGCCCTGAAAGAAGAGGGCGGCGCCGACAAGTTCGATATCGTCGTGCCTTCGCTGTCGATTCTCGCCGAGCCACCGGTGGCGGTGGTCGACAAGAACGCCGAGAAAAAGGGCAACGAGCAGATCGCCGAGGCCTACCTCAAGCACCTGTACAGCCCGGCCGGCCAGGAAATCGCGGCGAAGAACTTCTATCGTCCACGTGACAAGGATGTGGCCGCCAAGTACGCCCAGCAGTTCCCGAAACTGGAGCTGGTGAGCATCGACAAGGACTTCGGCGGCTGGAAAACCGCACAGCCGAAATTCTTCAATGACGGGGGCGTGTTCGACCAGATCTATCAGGCGCAGTAATCTTAAATAGCCATCAACGAGCCCCGGATTCACCTCCGGGGCTCAGTGCGTTCTCAACCAAGGACTTTTATGTCGCGTCGTATCTCCCCCGTCATACCCGGCTTCGGGCTGACGCTGGGCTACACCTTGGTGTACCTCAGCCTGATTGTGCTCATACCACTGGCGGCAATGTTCGTGCATGCCGCTCAACTCACCTGGGATCAGTTCTGGGCAATCATCTCGGCGCCACGGGTGCTGGCGGCGTTGAAGCTCAGCTTCGGCACCGCCCTGTGTGCCGCGATCATCAACGGCATCATCGGCACGCTGTTGGCCTGGGTATTAGTGCGCTATACCTTCCCTGGACGAAAAGTGATCGATGCAATGATCGACTTGCCGTTCGCGTTACCCACGGCGGTGGCCGGTATTGCACTGACGGCGTTGTACACCCCTACCGGTCTGGTCGGTCAGTTTGCAGCGGATCTGGGTTTCAAGATCGCCTACACCCCTCTGGGCATCACCCTTGCCCTCACTTTTGTGACACTTCCATTCGTAGTACGTACCGTACAGCCAGTATTGGCGGATATCCCCCGTGAAGTGGAAGAAGCGGCAGCGTGCCTGGGAGCAAAACCCTTGCAGGTTTTCCGCCATATCCTGTTGCCGGCACTGCTTCCGGCATGGCTGACCGGTTTCGCTCTGGCCTTTGCCCGTGGGGTCGGCGAGTACGGTTCGGTGATTTTCATCGCCGGCAACATGCCGATGAAAACCGAGATTCTGCCGCTGCTGATCATGGTCAAGCTCGACCAATACGATTACACCGGCGCTACCTCCATTGGTGTACTGATGCTGGTGGTTTCCTTCGTCCTGTTGCTGCTGATCAACTTGTTGCAGCGGCGCATCGAAACCCCATAAGGAGGCGCACCCATGTCCCAATCGTCTATTGCTGCCGCTTCCTCTAACGCTGCCCGTCGTGGCAGTGCGACTTCGCGGCGAATCCTGATCGGCCTTGGCTGGCTGATTTTTGCGCTGTTCCTGTTGTTGCCGCTGTTCATCGTGGTGTCCCAGGGCCTGAAGCTCGGCCTCGGGGCGTTTTTCACCGCGATCTTTGAGCCGGACGCGCTGTCGGCGCTGAAGCTCACGGTCATCGCCGTGCTGATTTCGGTGCCGTTGAACCTGGTGTTCGGTGTCAGCGCCGCATGGTGCGTGAGCAAGTACTCGTTCCGCGGCAAGAGCATGCTGGTGACACTGATCGACCTGCCGTTCTCGGTGTCGCCGGTGATCGCCGGTCTGGTCTATGTGCTGATGTTCGGCGCCCAGGGCCTGTTTGGGCCGTGGTTGCAGGATCACGACATCCAGATCGTCTTCGCCCTGCCGGGCATCGTGCTGGCGACGATTTTCGTCACCGTGCCGTTCGTGGCCCGTGAACTGATCCCGCTAATGCAGGAACAAGGCACTCAGGAAGAGGAAGCTGCGCGCTTGCTCGGGGCCAACGGCTGGCAGATGTTCTGGCACGTCACTGTGCCCAACATCAAATGGGGCCTGATCTACGGCGTGGTGTTGTGTACCGCGCGGGCCATGGGGGAGTTCGGTGCGGTGTCGGTGGTTTCCGGGCACATTCGCGGGGTGACCAACACCCTGCCATTGCACGTGGAGATCCTCTACAACGAATACAACCACGTGGCCGCGTTCGCCGTGGCGAGCCTGTTGCTGATCCTGGCGCTCTTCATCCTGCTGCTCAAGCAGTGGAGCGAAAACCGTATTAACCGCCTGCGCGCCAGCGCCGCGGAGGAATAATTCATGTCGATCGAAGTGCGTAACGTCAGCAAGAACTTCCATGCCTTCAAGGCGCTGGACAACATCAGCCTGGACATCCAGAGCGGCGAACTTGTCGCGTTGCTCGGTCCGTCGGGCTGCGGCAAGACCACGCTGCTGCGGATCATCGCCGGACTGGAGACCCCGGACCAGGGCAACATCGTGTTCCACGGTGAAGACGTTTCCGGCCACGACGTGCGTGATCGCAACGTCGGTTTTGTGTTCCAGCACTACGCCCTGTTCCGCCACATGACGGTGTTTGACAACGTAGCGTTCGGCCTGCGCATGAAGCCGAAAAACCAGCGTCCGAGCGAAAGTCAGATCGCAACCAAGGTTCACGAACTGCTGAACATGGTGCAACTGGACTGGTTGTCGGATCGCTACCCGGAGCAACTCTCCGGCGGTCAGCGCCAGCGCATTGCCCTGGCCCGAGCGCTGGCGGTGGAGCCGAAAGTGCTGCTGCTCGACGAGCCTTTCGGCGCCCTCGACGCCAAGGTCCGTAAAGAGTTGCGCCGCTGGTTGGCGCGCCTGCACGAAGACATCAACCTGACCTCGGTGTTCGTGACCCACGACCAGGAAGAAGCGATGGAAGTCGCGGACCGTATCGTGGTGATGAACAAGGGTGTGATCGAGCAGATCGGTTCACCGGGTGACGTTTACGAAAACCCCGCCAGCGATTTCGTCTATCACTTCCTCGGTGATTCGAACCGATTGCACCTGGGCGAAGACAAGCACGTGCTGTTCCGCCCGCACGAGGTGTCGCTGTCACGCCATGAACTGGAAGACCACCACGCGGCTGAAGTGCGCGATATTCGACCGCTGGGCGCGACGACGCGGGTGACGTTGAAGGTCGAAGGGCAGAGCGATCTGATCGAAGCCGAAGTGGTCAAGGATCACGACAGTCTGGTCGGGTTGGCGAAGGGCGAGACGCTGTTCTTCAAGCCGAAGGTCTGGCAGAAGGTTGCCAACATCTAAAGCAAAAGCTTCGCGAGCAGGCTCGCTCTCACAGGGATTCTATGTACTCCATAGATCTCCTGTGGGAGCGGGCTTGCTCGCGATTGCAATCTAAACAGCCGCACGCTTCGGATTGACCCGCACCTCACCCGCCCGCGCCTCAATCTGCTCTTTCAGGTCATGCCGCATCCCCAGCATGAACGCCAGCTCGGCCACCACGAACAACGGCCCGACAATCAACCCGGTCACGTCATCGACAAATGCCGGTTTGCGCCCTTCGTAGTGATGGCCGACAAACTGGATCGCCCAGCCGATCACGAACATCGCCACGCCGCTGCCCAGCCAGACCAGCGTGCTTTGCTGCGCCAGCGCATGGCCTGCCCACACCGACAGACCGAGCAATACCGTCATCAACACGCCCAGGCGCAACTCCAGGCGCAGGTAAAACCATGCCGATGCCAGTGAGACGAGCACCGCCGGTGACATCCACACGCCGCCCAGCGACCATTCGGGCCGCGACAGCAACACCGCGACGGCCACCACGATCAGCGGAATGCCGATAAAGTGCGAGGCGATGTTGCGCGGGTCACGGTGGTAGGCGGCGTATTGACTGAGGTGGTCGACGAGGTTTTTCATTGTTGTTCTCCTGTGGGGTGATTGATCATGCCCCGGGGGTCACTTCCCGCTCTGTCAGCCAGGCGACAATCTCTAGGAGTTTTCATGGATATGCAGGTCTGGCGTCCACGCCTGATGAGCGGTCAGTGGTTCAGCCATTTGCCTGTTTCCCTTCAGGATAGCCTGCTGTCGGCGGCCAGGCTGCGGCGCCTGTCACCGGGTCAGCGGCTGTTCAAACGTGGCGATCCGCCCTGCGGCCTGTACGCGGTGCTTGAAGGCGCGGTGCGCGTCGGTGCCGTGAGCGAGCAGGGCAAGGAAGCATTGCTGAGCCTGGTGGAGCCGCCGCACTGGTTCGGCGAAATCTGCCTGTTCGACGGTCAGCCGCGCACCCACGATGCCTACGGCGCGGGCCAGTGCACGCTGCTGCACATCCCCCAGAACACCTTGCTGGCGCTGCTCGATGAGCATCCGCAGCACTGGCGGCAACTGGCGTTGCTGATGAGCCAGAAATTGCGCATGACCTTCATCAACCTCGAACAACTGAGCCTGTTGCCGGCCCCGGCACGGCTGGCGCACCGCTTGCTGATGATCGCCGAAGGCTATGGCGAGACCGCCCCACCGCGCCGCGTCCTGCAACTGCCCCAGGAGCAGCTTGCCGCCATGTTGTCGCTGTCACGCCAGACCACCAACCAGATCCTCAAGGAGTTGCAGGGGCAGGGGGTCATCGGGCTGAGTTACGGCGAAATCGAAATCCTGGATGCTGCCCGGTTGCGGGTATTGGCGATGGTTTGATGCCCGGTAGGGGGGGCGTCAGCAAATGTAGCTGGACTTCAATCATGATCTGCACTAAATACAATGCATAATCGTTAAGTTGATAAATTATGCACTGTATACGATGCGCGGTGGTGAAATGGAAAACCTTGGCAAGCTGATCCGAACCTTACGCAAGGAAAGAAAACTCTCCCAGCAGACACTGGCACAGCAATACGGAATGAGCCGGGCGACGATCTCCGGCATCGAAAACAACACCCTCTCCGAAATTGGTCTGCGCAAGGTCGAGGCGATCCTCAATGGCTTCGGTTATGAGCTGACTGCCGTGCCGCGACAGTCGAAGCGGCCGACGCTGGACACCCTGAAAAAGGTGGATTTCCATGGATGAGCCACAGGAAAAGGATCGACTGGCTATCAGCGTTTCCAACAGTGCGGTGGGAGTCCTTGGCCGTGGTCAGTCTCCTGTTGATACCGTGTTTGCCTACGCCGAAAACGCGCCCGAACAAAACGCCGTCTCGTTGACCATGCCGGTGCGGCTGGAGAGCTACGCGTGGGAGTCGGGCGTTCCACCGGTTTTTGAAATGAATCTGCCTGAAGGCGCCCTGCGCGATGAATTGACTCGTCGCTTCAGCAAGGCCGTCCGAGGGTTTGACGATTTTTCGATGCTTGCCATCGTCGGCCCGCACCAGCTCGGAAGAGTCGGCATTTCAAAGGCCCAGGGTCCGGGCGACCAGCCACCTGAAACCAGCCTGGCGGACTTACTTGTACATGATGGTGCGCAAGGTCTGTTCGAGGACCTCTTGCAGACCTATGGCCAGTACTCAGGCGTTTCCGGTGTACAGCCGAAGGTACTGGTGCGTGACAGCGCGTCAACCATCGATCGATTGTCCCACCGGGGGGCGACGCATCTGGTCAAGGCCTTTCGTCCTGAGCAATACCCGGAGCTCGCTGCCAATGAATATTTCTGCATGCGGGCGGCGTTGCATTCGGGTCTTGAGGTGCCGAAGTTTGAACTCAGTGAGCACGGCAAGTTTTTGATCGTTGAACGCTTCGACCTGAATGAAAAAGGTTACCTGGGGTTCGAGGACTTCTGCGTGCTCAATGCCTGGCCATCAAAAGCCAAATACGATGGTTCGTACGAAGGTGCGGCCAAGCAGATCAAGGCCTTTGTTTCTCCGCCTTTGCTCAATCAGGCACTGGAGTCGTTTTTCAAAATCGTCACGCTGTCATCGGGTCTGAAAAATGGCGACGCGCACCTCAAGAACTTTGGCGTTCTTTACGAAGACTGTGGTGTCGATGCACCAATCAGCCTGGCACCTGCCTACGACATCATCACCACGTCGGTCTACATCAAGACCGATAGCATGGCTTTGCTATTGGGCGGATCGAAGGCGTGGCCCAAGCACAAAATGCTGATGCGATTTGGTCGCTCCGCCTGCAATTTGACCGAGGGGCGCTGCAACGAATTGCTGCAACAGGTCATCCATGGGATGGCAATGGCGATGGGCGAGATGGGCCATCACATAAAGGCAAACAGTGCCTTTGCCGAGGTTGGAGAGGCGATGCTGGAGCAGTGGAACGAGGGTATTGCGCGCAGTCTGGTCAAAGGCTGATCAGCGCAACCCATCCCGAAACTGCCCAGGCGTCATCCCCGTCCAGCGCTTGAACGCGCGGCTGAAGCTGCTGGTGTCGGCAAACCCGAGCAGATAACTGATCTCGCTCAACGAACATTGCGGGTCACGCAGGTGCAGCAGCGCAAGGTTTTCGCGGCTTTCGTTGAGCAGCGTGTCGAACCTGCAGCCTTCATCGGCCAGGTGCCGTTGCAGGCTGCGCAGGCTCAGGTGCAGGGCCTTGGCGATGTGTTCGGCGCTGGGTTCGCCTTCGGGCAGTTGTTCTTCAATGGCATCGCGGACCTTGCGCTCCCACGTCAGTGGTTTGAGTTGCGCCAGGGTGCGCTTGAGCACGGTTTCGTTGTGTTCGGCCAGTTCCGGGTTGGCGTCGTCCAGGTGGCTGTCGAAGTCGACGAGGGCGAATTCCAGTCGGTCTTCGTCGGCGCCGAAGTGCACGGGCGAGCGAAAGACTTTATGCCATTGGTGCGCGTCTGCCGGCTCAGGGCGGCGCAGGTAGGTCGCTAGCGGTGCGTAGTCGCGGCCCAGGCGATTGCGGCAGGTGCGCACGTAAATCGCCATGAACGCATCAATGGCCTCGAGGGCCGGGGCCGGGTTGCCCATCGGAATTTTCAGGCGGAAACAGTAGCGATCTTCGGCGCGGGTCAGTTCCAGTTCCAGGGCATCGCTGACTACCTGGTGATAGCGCACGATGCGCTCGAACACTTCCCGCAGGCTGCCGCTGGCGACCAACGCATAACCCAGCGCATGGAAGGTAGTCGGGCTGACGAAACGCGAAACCCGCAAACCAATCGCCGGGTCGCCGCTGGCCTGCACCGCCAGATTCCACAGGTGCGTGGTGCCCGACAGCGGATAACGCGCGTTCGGGTCGTCCATCAGTTGCGGGTCGAGCCCCGCTTGCTGGCACAGGGCGGTGCTGTCGATGCCCAACGCATCGAGTTGCTTGCGCAGAGCGCGGGTCCAGCTGGCGAGGGAGGTCGGTTCAGTCATGCTGATTGGCGCTTCCAGTCAACAGGTTGGCGTTCTCGGCTACCGCGTTGCGAGGGTTCGCAAGGCAGGATGCAACCATCAATAACCAGAGGATGGAAGCATGGACCGTACTTCTGCAAGCCCCCAACGACTGAATGCAGCTCAACGATCGGCCCATATCCGTGAAGTGGTGCTGGCCAGAGGTGTCGAGTTGCGCGAGCAATACCCGATTCTCAAGCATCAGGACGCCCTCGGCGCGGGCATTCTGGCCTTCGCCATCGCCGGTATGGTCGGTTCGGCGGCGCTCTACGTGAGCGGGCACATGCCATGGTGGGCGTGCCTGCTGCTCAACGCTTTTTTCGCCTCGTTGACCCATGAGCTGGAACACGACCTGATCCACAGCATGTACTTCCGCAAGCGGAAGGTGCCGCACAACCTGATGATGGGGTTGGTGTGGCTGGCGCGGCCAAGCACCATCAACCCGTGGATTCGCCGCCATCTGCACCTCAATCACCACAAGGTGTCGGGCTCTGAAACCGACATGGAAGAACGCGCCATCACCAATGGCGAACCATGGGGCATCGCGCGATTCTTGATGATTGGCGACAACATGATGTCGTCGTTCATCCGCATGCTGCGGGCCAAGACCTGGGCGCAAAAGATCAGCATCGTCCAGCGCACCCTGAAGGTCTACGCACCGCTGGCGCTGATGCATTGGGGTACTTGGTACGTGTTTCTCGGCTTCCACGCAGCGAACGGCATTGCGCATCTGATGGGCGCACCGATCGAATGGTCGGCAACGACGTTGTCGGTGATGCAGGTGATCGACATCGCGGCGGTGGTGATCATCGGCCCGAATGTATTGCGCACGTTCTGCCTGCACTTCATCAGCTCGAACATGCACTACTACGGTGACGTGGAGCCGGGCAACGTGATGCAGCAGTGCCAGGTGCTGAACGCCTGGTGGCTGTGGCCGTTGCAGGCGTTCTGCTTCAACTTCGGCAGCAGCCACGGGATCCATCACTTTGTGGTGAAGGAACCGTTCTACATCCGTCAATTGACCGTGCGGGTGGGGCACAAGGTGATGCGCGAGATGGGTGTGCGGTTCAATGATTTCGGCACGTTTGCGCGGGCCAACCGGTTTGAGCGCAAGGAAGAGGCGGTAGGTGTTAGGACACAAACCGCTCAAGTCTGACTCGTACTTGTGGCGAGGGAGCTTGCTCCCGTTGGGCTGCGTAGCAGCCCCCTTCGTTTTCGGGATAAGGGGGCCGCTTCGCGACCCAGCGGGAGCAAGCTCCCTCGCCACAGGGGGTAATGTTTAGTCTGGCTGAAACGGCGACTCACTCAATATCACCCCAGTCTCATCCACATACCGCTGCCAATGCTCGATCAAGGCACTGAGCTTGTGCGGTTGGCTCGACGCCAGGTCATGAATCTCCCCCGGATCATTGCCCAGGTCATACAGCTGCCAGGTCGCCGGCCCCACCGGTCCCGGGATGTACACCGCCTTCCATTGGCCCTGCCGAATCGCCCGTCGCCCAAACAGTTCCCACCCGGTAACGGTGTGCTCGTCATGCACTTGCGCCGTCTCGCCCGACAGAAACCCCAGCCACGACTTGCCGCGAACTTCCGCCACGGGTTTGCCGTGCCATTGCTTGCCCGGATGGCGCACGCCGGCAAGATCCAGAATGGTCGGTGTGATGTCCATCACCGTGCCGAAACCGTGGCTGATCTGGCCCTTCAGCGGCAGCTGCGGATAGTGCACCAGTGCCGGAACACGGATCCCGCCTTCGGTGGTGAAGGCTTTGAACAACCGCGACGGCGCGGTCGCCACTTGCGCCCAGCTCGGCCCGTACCAGACGTAGGAGTTGGCGCGGCCGATGTTGTCCAGGCTGTTGTCGTAATGCTGGTTGAGATAGGTCAGCAACTGTGGGCCGAATTTCGGGAAGGCCTCCAGCAACGCCCCTTCGGCACCGTTATCGGACATGAACAGGATGAAGGTGTTGTCCAGTTGTCCTTGCTGGCGCAAGTAATCGACGACGCGCCCGATGTTCCAGTCCATGCGCTCGACCATCGCCGCGTAAACCTCCATGGCCCGCGCAGAAATTTGCCGTTGCTCATCGCTCAGGGCATCCCACTGTGCAGTCAGCTGGATCAACGGATGCGGTTCGACATCGGCCTCGATCAACCCCAGTTTCTTGAGTTTTTCCAGGCGCTCAAGTCGCAGCACTTCAGGGCCGGCGTCATAGCGCCCGCGGTATTTTTCCACCACCTCGGCCGGCGCCTGCAATGGCCAGTGCGGCGCGGAAAACGGCAGGTAGGCGAAGAACGGCCGGGTCTGGTCGCGCTCCTTGAGGTATTGCAGCAGCTTGTCGCCAAAGGCATCGGAGGAATAGAAATCCTTGGGCAGCTCATCGATGAATTGGTCGTCTTCGATGTACAGCGCCGGGGTGGATTTCAGCAGCCGCGGCGTCGTTTCATCGTAGGTCGGCTCGAAGCCGTAATGGTTGGCGGCGCCGGGCAACAGCGAAAACGAACGCTCGAAACCCCGGGCGTGAGGCGCCCGTTCTGCGGTCAGGCCCAGGTGCCATTTGCCGCTCATCAAGGTCTGATAACCGGCCTCGCGCAGCAGCTCGGGCAGGGCCACCACGCGGTCGTTCAGATGCCCTTCGTAACCCGGTTTGCCGATCAGGTCCGGGGTCAATGCTTCGGCCATGGTGCCGATGCCGGCGATGTGGTGGTCGGTGCCGGTGAGCAGCATCGAGCGGGTCGGCGAGCAGGTTGGTGCGGTGTGAAAATCGGTCAGGCGCAGGCCATTGTTGGCCAATGCATCGAGGTTCGGCGTGTTGATTTCACCACCGAAAGCGCCGAGGTCGGAAAAGCCCAGGTCATCGGCCAGGATCACTAGAAAGTTGGGACGTTGCGGCATCAAGATTTTCCTTTTTCAGTAGGCAATGAAGGACAACGGCAGATCGCGGACCTGCACCGGCACGGGGGGCTGGTAGTGATCGTCGCTGGTGAGTTCGTGAAGCAGTTCTTCGCGCAGCTGGTGGAAGTCGAAACTGCTGCGCTGGCGCGGATGGGGCAGGGCAATGTCGACCACTTGCTTGATCCGCCCCGGACGCGGCTCCATCACCACCACGCGGTCGGCGAGGAAGATCGCTTCTTCGACATCGTGAGTGACTAGCACGGTGGTGATTTTTGCCCGGGCGCGGATCGCCAGCAGTTCGTCCTGCATCTGCTGGCGGGTCAGCGCATCGAGGGCGCCGAAGGGCTCGTCCAGCAGCAGAATCCGTGGGCTGGTCACCAGGCCACGAGCGATGGCCACGCGCTGCGCCATGCCGCCGGAGAGCTGGTGCGGATAGGCGCGGGCGAAGTCGCTCAAACCCACCAATTCGATAAAATCGCTGATGCGCTTGTGCTTTTGTGCCGCGCTGAGTGGCTCGTTGACCAGGCCCAGGCCGATGTTGTCGGCCACGCTCAGCCACGGGAACAAACGGTGTTCCTGAAAGACGATGCCGCGCTCGCCGCCGATGCCGGTGACGGCGTTTCCGTCCACGCTGATCTGCCCGCGAAACTGCGTATCGAGGCCCACCAGCAGCCGCAGCAAAGTGGATTTGCCGCAACCGCTGGAGCCGACAATGGCGACGAACTCGCCCTCGGCGATGTCCAGGTTGAATTCACGAATGGCCTCAAGTGTGAAGCCGTCGACGTCGAAGGTTTTGCCCACGTGATTGAAGCTGACAATCGGTGCGTTCATGCGTGTCTCCAGCGAGTGGCGCGGATTTCCAGGCGTTGGCCAATGAGGTTGAGCAGGGCACCGGTCAGGCCCACCAGCAGCATGCCGGCCATGATCAGATCCATACGCAGCAGTTGCTGGGCGCCAATCATCTGGCTGCCGATGCCGCCGTTGGACGGCATGAAATATTCGGCGCCGATGGTGCCGAGCCAGGCGTAGATCAGGCTCAGCCGAAGCCCTGCAAAAATCCCCGGCGCAGCGCCCGGTAGCACCAGTCGACCGAGGCGCTGGCGCAGATTCAGGCGCAACACCTGCGCGGCCTCGTTCAGTTGCGGCGACAGGTGGGCGACGCTGCGTTGGGTGGCGATAAACAGCGGGAAAAAGGCGGCCAGGGCAACGAACACCCACTTGGCCAATTCCCCCAGACCGAACCACGCGGTGAGCAGCGGCACCCAGGCGAAAATGGCGATCTGGCGGATAGCGGCGAGGGTTGGGCCGAGCACGCGTTCACTGGTGCGCGACAACCCCAGCAGCAATCCCAAGGCAAACCCGAGCCCGCCACCGAGCAGCAATCCGCCAAGGGTTCGGCCCAGGCTCAGGGCCATGCCGCCAATCAGCGTGCCGTCGAGCAGGCCATTCCAGGTGGTGTGCAGGACGGCCAGCGGGCTGACCAGAATGTTCGCGTCAATCCATTGCTGATCCGAGGCCAGTTGCCACAAGGCCAGAAGCGCCAATGGCAGCAGCCACGGTTGCAATCGCTGCCAACCTTGATAACGCGGCCCGCGACGGATTTCGGCGGTGGCCGGGTGGGGCCAGTGCACCAGTTTCCTGTCCAGCAGGCCGATGCCGCGATCCATCGCCACGCCGATCAAGCCGATCACCACGATGCACACGAACACGATGTCGAGCATGAACAGCTGTCGCGCCCAGACCATCAGGTAGCCGATGCCTTCGCTGGAAGCGAGCAGCTCGACAGCGAGCAGTGAAGTCCAGCCGGCGGCCAGCGCGAGGCGCACACCGGCCATGAATGCCGGCAGCGCGGCAGGCAGCACCAGACGGCGGATCAACAGGTGCCTGGGCAAGCGCAACACGGCAGCGGCTTCGCGCAGCTTTGGTTGTGCGTCGCGCACGCCGACGAGCGCATGCAGGGTCACCGGCACCACGATGGCCTTGATCAACACCACCAGTTTCAGCACTTCCCCGATGCCGAAAAACACCATGAACAACGGAATCCAGGCCAGGGTCGGGACTTGCGCCAACCCGGCGAAGGTTGGAAATACCAGACGCTCCAGTCGACGACTGAAACCCAGCGCCGCACCCAACACAGCACCTGCGCTGATCCCGGCCAGCAGTCCCCAGAACAAGCGTTGCAGGCTGATCCACAAGTGGCTCCACAACTCGCCTTGGGACAGTTCCAGTGCGCTGCTCCAGACCAGGCTCGGCGCCGGCAGGATCTGCTCGCTCATCCAGTGATTGCGGCTGGCGAGCCACCAGAGTGTGAACAGGGTGATCGGCAGCAACCAAGGCAACAGCCGACGATTCAGGCTGGGCCAGAGGCGCTGGTTTTCCAGTGGTGGCGCGGCCAGCGGCAGGCTGAGAAGGGAAACACGGGCCATGGATGACCTCCGTTGTCGGTGTATGCAAAATCGATCTATAAAAATTCAATTCAATGCTATTGAGAGATAAGCAAAGCCATTTAAGGCCTCCAGCTCAGCTGCATCCAATGCATTCGAAGAATATTTTCGATGCCGTTCCTGCATACCTGGCCAAGAGGCCCGGATGCGTTGATATAGATCTAAACGATCTAAAAATGTGAATTTATAGTATTTAAATGTTGGTTCCACTTCGGTCTACTTTCGGCTCCTCAACGCCCGTTGCCCCAAGGAGCCGCACCCATGAACCTTCCCTTCAAACGTGTCATCAGTCTGTTCGCCGCACCGGCCCTGGCGGGGCTGCTGGCTTTCACGGTCAACGCCGATGAGCTCAAGGAAATCCGCATCGCCGTGCCGGACCTGAGTGCGGGGACCCAGCACAGTGGTGGCGGTGTCGTGGATGTACTGCGTGATCAACAGATCTTCGAAAAGGCTTTCGCTGATCAAGGCATCAAAATTCAGTGGAGCTTCTTCAAGGGCGCAGGCCCGGTGATCAACGAGGCGTTCGCCAACGGTCAGGTTGACCTGGCCTACCTCGGCGATCTGGCGGCCATCATCGGCAAGTCCAATGGCCTGGATACGCGACTGCTCAGCGCCTCGGCGCGCGGGGTGAAGCATTACCTCGGCGTAGTGCCGGGTTCGGGGATCAAGACCCTGCAGGACCTCAAGGGCAAACGCGTGGCCATCTTCCGTGGCACCGCCAGCCAGTTGTCCTTCGATGCGGCGCTGGCCAGCCAGGGGTTGAGCGAGAAGGATGTGAAAGTCATCAACCTCGACTTCAACGCGGCGGTCGCGGCGCTGGCGGCGAAGCAGATCGACGCCTCGTGGGGCGGTTCCGGGCTGACGGCGTTGCAAGCCAAGGGGCTGGCCGAGTTGCCGCTCAATACCAAGGACCTGGGCGGCGCCGGCAGCGTGCAGGCGGTGCTGATAGGGACCGGGAAGTTTGTCGATGCGCATCCGGAGGCGGTGGCGAAACTGCTCAAGGCCCAACAGCAGGCCGTGGAGTGGCTGACCCGGGACAGCAACAAGGACGCCTACATTCAGTTGGTGTCGGGGCTGGCGAGTTATCCACCGGTAATTCTTTCTCAGGATTTGAAGGATCAGAAACTGAGTGAGGTTTTCCCCTCGACGCTTGACCCGGTGTTCCTTGGCAAATTGCAGGATGCCGTGGACCTGGCGTCGCAGCAGAGGCTGATTCGCAAGTCGTTCAAGGTGAGCGATTGGGTGGCGCCGGAGTTAGCTGCTGCCGGCCTTTAAATTATTACCTGTGGCGAGGGAGCTTGCTCCCGCTGACCGCCGAAGCGGTCCCAATCCTTGTATGCATTCAACTGAGTTCAGTTGACTGGATTGCGACTGCTGCGCAGCCGAGCGGGAGCAAGCTCCCTCGCCACAAAGACATCAAACGGCCACGGCCATCTGCTGCCTGTCCACCGCCACCAACGTCTCGATCATCGCCCGCGCCGCCGGTGACAAGCGGAACCCGGTGCGGCTGACGATCCCGCACCGTGCATTCATGCTCTCGATGTTCTGCGGCAGGTTGCGCCAATGCAGTAACGCCAGTGAACCCTGGGCGATGTCTTCAACAAACGCTTCTTCAGTTCCCACACCAATCGCATTCGATTGCAGCACCACTTTCACCAGCGCCGGGAAATGTTCGGTCTCGATGCTCGGTGAAAAATCCACCCGCCCACTGAGGTTCGCCAGCAGCTTTCGAATGCCTGGCGGGATCATCGTGGTCGCCAGCGGGTAATCGAACATGTCGTTGGTCGACAGGCTCTCCTTGGCCAGCAGCGGGTGCTCGGGGCGGCAGAAAAACACACCGCGCTTGGGCGTCAGGGCCTGGGTCTGGAAGTTCGGGTCGGATTCGAAATGGCGGATGTCGGCGATGAAGAATTCGATCTCCTCACGGCTCAGCGCACGGCTGAGTTTTTCCCAGTTATCCACCTCGAAACAGGTGCGCACTTTCGGGTGCGCGTTGATGAATTGCGCCACCGCATCCGGCACCAGTTTCACCGCAGGTGCCGGGCCGCAACCAAAGCGCAGTTCGCCGGCATCTAGCTTGGTCATCTGCGTCACTTCGGCATTCAAGAGGGCCGCGCCTTGCACCAGGCTGCGGGCATGTTGCAGCACCACCAGGCCTTCGGGGGTGGGGCGCAGATCCTTGTTGCCACGGTCCACCAGGACGCAGCCGAACTCGTGTTCGAGCCCCTGAATGCTGCGGCTGAAGGCAGGCTGGGTAATGCCCATGGCCTCGGCCGCACGCACGAAACTGCGGTGTTCGTCGAGGGCGATGAAGTAACGCAACTGGCGAAGATCCATATGCTTTTCCGGCATCCTAAAAATAGCTCGAAGGCATTTGCGACGAGGGTTGACTGAGGTTTTAAATGCAACCTCTTATTCCGTCAACGAAGCATGTAGATATCTATTAGATCCAAATAGAATATAGATAGAGCAGTGTTTCGCGGCCGGTTCAACCGCAAGCAGTCTGATGAGGGTCTACCCATGAGCAATGCCGCTTTCGCAGTACAACCCGCTGTTCACGCGCTTGAAATCCATCCGGTGGCCGGTCGCATCGGTGCTGAAATCCGTGGCGTACAGCTTTCCGGCGAGCTGGATGCCGCCACTGTTGAAGCCATTCAACAGGCACTGCTGCAATACAAAGTGATCTTCTTCCGCGAGCAGACCCAGCTCGACGATCAACGCCAGGAGGCGTTCGCCCACCTGCTCGGCGAACCGGTGGCGCACCCGACCGTACCGGTGCGCGAAGGCACGCGTTTTCTGCTGGAGCTGGACGGTGCCGAGGGCCAGCGAGCCAGCTCCTGGCACACTGACGTGACCTTCGTCGAGGCCTACCCCAAAGCCTCGATCCTGCGCTCGGTGGTGGCCCCGGCTTTCGGCGGCGACACCCTGTGGGCCAACACTGCCACCGCCTATGACGGGTTGTCGACGGAGCTGCGTGAACTGGCCGACAAACTGGTCGCCGTGCACAGCAACGAATACGACTACGCCGGCACCCGGCCTGACGTCTCGGCCGAGAAGCTGGAGCGCTATCGCAAGATCTTCACCTCGACCGTGTACGAGACCGAGCACCCAGTGGTCCGCGTGCACCCGATCAGCGGTGAGAAGAGCCTGTTGCTGGGGCATTTCGTCAAACGCATCAAGGGCTATTCCCAGGCCGATTCGGCGCACCTGTTCGGTCTGTTGCAGAGCCATGTGATCCGCCAGGAAAACATCGTGCGCTGGCGCTGGAAGGCTGGCGATGTGGCGATCTGGGACAACCGCTCCACCCAGCATTACGCGGTGGATGACTACGGGACCCAGGACCGCATCGTGCGCCGGGTGACGCTCAAGGGCGAGGTAGCGGTAGGTGTGAATGGGCAGGTCAGCCAGACGGTGAAAGGGCCGGATATCGACGGCGTCTGACCTGACGCTATCGCGAGCAGGCTCGCTCCCACACTGACCGTGTGAACACTGGAGATCCCCTGTGGGAGCGAGCTTGCCCGCGATGGCGGCCTGGCAAGCAACAAAGAATATACTTTGATCGGGAACCCCGCCTTATGAGTCCGTTGCACGTCGCTTCAACCTCTTCACCCCAACGGCTCAAACGCCTGCCACTGGCCTTGTTGCTGGCAGGCAGCGCCAGTTGGACCCAAGGCTATGCGGCCGAAAGCGCTACCCCTGAATCCACACCTGCCAAGACCGCCACGGCCGACAGTGCACAATTGGAAACCGTGACGGTCACCACTCGTCGCCGCGAAGAAAGTTCGCAGGATGTGCCGACGCCGATGAGCGTGGTCAGCGGCCAGACCCTGGAAACCCAGCGGGTCTATCGCATCCAGGATCTGCAGCAGCTGGTGCCCAGCGTCAACGTCGCCTACATGCATGCGCGCCAGTCCAGCGTGTCGATCCGTGGCCTGGGCAACAACCCGGCCAGCGATGGCCTGGAAGGCAGTGTCGGCCTGTACATCGACAACGTTTACCTTGGCCGTCCCGGCATGGCCGTATTCGACCTGATGGACATCGAGCAGCTCGAAGTACTGCGTGGTCCGCAGGGCACCTTGTTCGGCAAGAACACCACGGCCGGCGTGATCAACATCAGCACCCGCGCACCGACCTTTACCCCGGAACGCAGCATCGAATCGTCGGTGGGCGAGGATGGATACTTCCAGACCAAGGGCACGATTTCCGGCCCACTGAATGACGAACTCGCCGGACGCTTTTCCGCGTATCGCACCCGCAGCGATGGCGATATCAAGAACGAATTCGATGGTCACAATTTGAACGGCGGCTCGCGCGATGGCTTCCGTGGCCAGTTGCTGTTCAAGCCCAACGAGTCATTCAACCTGCGCTGGATCGGCGACTACAACGAGGAAGACTCAAGCGCCGGCACCCGGGTGTTGTTCAACACCGGGCCGACCATCAATGGTTTCAATCTCTATCAATCGCGGGCCAATGCGGCGGGTGCGACACTGGTTGACGGCACGCACCGCAAGGTCAACCTGAACAACGACCAGCACGTCACCGTGCATCAGGGCGGCACGTCGGTCGAGGCCAACTGGACGCTGCCAAGCGACTTCACCCTGACCTCCATCAGCTCCTATCGTTGGTGGAATTTCACCCCGCGCAACGATGACGGCCTGAACGTAACCGCCTTCCGCAACGCCGGCGTTTCGGTGGAGGATAAGCAGTATTCTCAGGAGTTTCGCCTGGCGTCGCCTGCCGGTGGATTCTTCGATTACGTGCTCGGCGCCTATTACTTCGGTTCCGATCTGGACAACAAATCCTTCACCTTTTACGGCCCGCAAGCGGACATCTGGAACGGCACGCCAAACGGTGCTTTGAACAACATCGACAGTGTTGGCAACGGACATATCGAAACCAACAGCTTCGCGCTGTTCGCCCAAGGCACCTGGCACCTGACTGAGCGTCTGGATTTCACCGCCGGGCTGCGTGGCACCTATGAAGAGAAAAACGCCAGGGTCACCCGTGATGCACCGGCCGGTGGTGCAGCGGTCACCGGTGCGGCGGCTGCGGCTCGACGTGCTCGCGCCGGCGTCTTCGATTCCGGCGATCTGAACCAGTACAGCTCCAGTCCCTCGGGCCTGTTGAACCTCAGCTACCGCCTCACCGACGACCTGCTCACTTACGCCACGTTGTCCCACGGCGAAAAATCCGGCGGGGTCAACCTGGCCGTCGGCACTGCACCGGTGGCCGGTGCCGATTCGCTGCTGATCGGCACCGAGCGCGCCAACAACGCCGAGCTCGGTTTCAAGAGCACCCTGTGGGACCGTCGACTGCAACTCAACGCCAACCTTTTCTGGACCCAGGTCAACGGCTACCAGACCAACGCCTACGACGACGTCAACCGCGTGCAGTTCCTGACCAACGCCGGCTCGGTGCGCTCTCGTGGCGTGGAGTTCGAAAGCACCCTGATCCCGCTGCGCGGCCTGACGCTGAACATCAATGGTTCGTACAACGACGTCAGTTACCTCTCCTACAAGGATGCGCCGTGCCCGCCGGAAGTCAGCCTGGCGCCGGGTGCTCCAGCGTCCTGCGACCTCAGCGGCCATCAAGTAGTCGGTGCTTCGAAATGGATCGGCAACGCCAACGGCGAATACAAATGGAACCTGAGCAACGGCTTCGAAGAGTACGTCACCGCCAGCTATGCGTTTCGCTCCAAAGCGGTGGGCACGGTAGAGGATTCCGACTTCGGGCAGATCCCGAGTTATGCGGTGGTCAACCTGTCCACCGGCCTTCGCGGCGACTTCAACCAGGGGCAGTGGGACGTTTCGTTGTGGCTGAAAAACGCCTTCGACAAAACCTACTACACGACGCTGTGGACGGCCGCCAATGGTGGTTATGAAGGCTTGCTCGGCACACCGCGAACGCTGGGCGTGACCGGTCGATACGACTTCTGACGGCGAAAAACCATGCCTTGGATGAATACTTTCAATGCGGGAAAGGCATCGGTTTTTTTCCACTACGCCGGAGCCCTTGAACGGCGGGCTCTGGCGGTGGGTTGATGGTTTTATATATTCGCTTAAGGTCTAAACATAAGTTTAAACATTACTTTAAGAACTAAGTGTTCCACCCAATGATTGCTCTACCAGGACGTCGTCGGGGGATGTTCAGTACGACGTTCCGGTAAATCGCAAAGAGACCGCAGGGAGTTAAACAATGGGCAATGTCCAGATCGCCGCCAGTGCACATGAGGTGCTGTGGCGCCAGGCACCCGGTGGTGAGTTGGTCGACCTCGGCCGACCGCACCGGGTGCCCTTGGGCCAGTTGCGTTTGCAGCGCGCGCCCAAGGGCGTCCTTCGCCGACGGGAAGCGATCGTGCTGGGCGTGCTGGCGTTGCTGGTGCATGGCGCGGTGATCTACTGGGTCAATCAACAGCCGACCACCGTGCTGCCCATCGTGCCGCCGGAGATTCCGCCGATGACCATCGAGTTCTCGCGTCCGGCGCCACCGGTGGTCGAGCCGCCGCCACCGCAACCTGTCCAGCCTGTGGTGGAGCCGCCTGCTCCCGTGGAAGACGAACTGGCGGTGAAACCACCTCCACCGAAGCCGGTTCCCAAGCCCAAACCTGCCGCCAAACCGGTAGCGAAGCCGGCGCCAAAAGCCGTTGAACAACCACCTGCGCCGCCACAACCGGCAGCGCCTGTCGCGGCCCCGGCGCCACCTGCACCGCCGGCGCCCGCACCTGTAACACCAGCCTCGGCCACCGCCGGTTACTTGAAAAACCCGGCGCCGGAATACCCCTCGCTGGCCCAGCGTAAAGGCTGGGAAGGCACGGTGTTGTTGCGCGTGCATGTGCTGGCCAGCGGCAAGCCCGGTGAGATCCAGCTGCAGAAAAGCAGCGGTCGCGATGCACTCGACGAAGCCGCACTGAACGCGGTGAAGCGCTGGAGTTTCGTGCCGGCCAAGCAAGGTGATGTCGCCCAGGACGGCTGGGTCAGCGTGCCCATCGATTTCAAGATTCATTAAACCGAAACCAAATTCGCGCGAAACGTTTACACGAGGAATACACCATGACGTTACTGGCATCTCCACTTGAATCCATCGAAAGCGCGGTGATCTGGCTGCTGGTGGTTTTTTCCGTCGCGACCTGGGGGCTGGCATTGACCAAGGGCGTGCAGTTCGCTCGCCTCAAGGCACAGGATCGAAAGTTTCATCAACTGTTCTGGGCCGCTTCGAGCCTCGACTCGGCGGCGGAACTGAGCGAAACCCGGCCCGGCGCGGCAGCCCGGGTTGCACAGGCCGGTTATGCGGCAATCCAGGTGGGCGAGACGCCACAGGCGGCGGACTTGAGCCAGGCGATCAACCATCAGGATCGTCTGGAGCGTGCCTTGCGTCAGCAGATCGTGCGTGAGCGCCGGTCGCTGGAAACCGGGTTGGCGGTGGTCGCGAGTATTGGCAGCACCTCGCCGTTCATTGGTTTGTTCGGCACGGTGTGGGGAATCATGGAAGCGTTGAAAGGCATCAGCGCGGCGGGCTCGGCAAGCCTTGAAACGGTCGCTGGGCCGATTGGCGCGGCACTGGTCGCCACCGGCGTAGGGATCGCCGTCGCGGTGCCGGCGGTGCTGGTTTACAACTATTTTTTGCGTCGTTTGAAACTGACGGCGGCGGACCTGGATGACTTCGCCCACGACTTCTACAGCCTGGCGCAGAAGAGTTCGTTCCGTGTGCTGATCCACCCGACGGTGCACAAGGCGACAGCCCAGGGCAATGCGCAGAAAGTGAAGGAGGCGTCCTGATATGGCCTTCTCCACGCAAGACACTGATGAGGTGCTCAGCGAGATCAACGTGACGCCGCTGGTGGATGTGATGCTGGTGTTGCTGGTGGTGTTCATCGTCACCGCACCGCTGCTGACCAACGCCATTCCGATCAACCTGCCAAAGACCGAAGCGGTGGCGCCGGTGGAGCAGAAAGACCCGTTGGTGGTGAGCATCGACGGTGCCGGCAAACTGTTTATCAACAAGGACGAGATACAAGCGGACTTGCTGGAGTTCAACCTCAAGTCGGCGAAGGCCAAGGACCCCGAGGTGCGTGTGCAGTTGCAGGCGGACGATGGGGTGAATTACGGCGAAGTGGCGCGGGCCATGGCGTCGATCGAGCGAGCAGGGATTACCAAGTTGTCGGTGATTACTGCGCGTTAACAGATTTTCGTTTTCCGGGGCCGTCTCCTTGGCAGGGTGCGGCCCTTTTTTTGCCTCGATTTCAGCAGCACCACTAATCCAGCAGGTTATGCGTTATATATTCGATATAGGTCTTAATAAATAGCTTCTTATTCCTTAGCGAATATAAATCCTCTCCCTATACTCGACCGGGAACAGACACGCAGCAGGAGAGCTCCCCCCATGCGCAACGAATCAATTCGCTACCTGATTGTGCCGGGCTGGCAAGGATCGCCAGAAGATCATTGGCAAAGCCACTGGCAGAACAGCCTGCCGAACAGCGCACGGGTGGAACAGGCCGACTGGCTGACGCCGCGCCGTGAAGACTGGGTCGCGGCGCTGGCCGAGGCGATTGCCGCCGACAGCACGCCGGTGATTCTCATTGCCCACAGCCTGGGTTGCATCACCGTCGCCCATTGGGCAGCGAGCGCCCCGGTGCAGTTTTTGCGTCAAGTGCGCGGCGCCTTGCTCGTCGCGCCGGCAGACGTCGAACGCCCGGCCTGCGCGCCGGCTTTGCGCAACTTCGCGCCGATTCCGACGGATCTGCTGCCATTCCCCAGCCAGATCGTCAGCTCCGACAACGACAGCGCCGTCAGTGCACCGCGGGCCCTGGAGCTGGCGCGTAACTGGGGCGCCGAGGCGGGGATTCTGGCGGGGGCAGGGCATATCAACGTGAAGTCCGGTCATCAGCGTTGGGAGCAGGGTTTTGCCTATCTCTATCGCCTGCAAAACCGCATGGAACACCACGCCCTGCGCCGCGCTTGAACACTTTTTTTATTTAACGCCCCCGTCTCCCGGCGGTTTTGGGCGGGAGTCTGCCATGAGCTTTGAAACCTTCGGCCAGCCACTGCTGACCTTTCCCGATGCCGAAAAAAGTCCCCTGAGCATTCGCGCCAAGGCGCTGGTGTTTGTCGATCCACGGTCACGGCAATTACGTGAAGACCTCGAACAACTGGCCACGCGTTCAGTGTCAGTGCTTATCCGTGGCGAAACCGGCACGGGCAAGGAATTGTTGGCCCGCCATATCCACCGCGCCAGTGATCGCGGCGGGTTGTTCGTGTCGGTCAACTGCGGCGCCATCAGCCCGACCTACGCCGACGCCGAGTTGTTTGGCTATGCGGCGGGCAGCTACAGCGGCTCGGCGAGCAGCCGCGCCGGGTGGTTCGGTTCGGCCAACGGCGGCACGCTGTACCTGGACGAAATCGGCGATTTGCCGCTGCCGATCCAGATCAAATTGCTCGCCGCGCTGGAAAACCACGAAGTCACCCGCGTCGGTGCCCAGCAGCCGAGCCCGGTGGATGTGCGTCTTGTGGCGGCCACCAGCATCGATCTGGCCCAGGCGGTTGCCGCCGGAAAATTCAATGAACGGCTCTATCACTACCTCAGCGAAGGCCAGCTCGAACTGCCGGCACTGCGCGAACGCACGGGTGACATCCTGTCGCTGGCCGAATACTTCCTCGGGATCTACAGCCAGCGCCTCGACTTGCCAGTGCCGCTGATCAGCGAAGCGGCGCAGCTTGTACTGGAACGCCACAGTTGGCCGGGCAATACCCGGGAACTGGAAAACATCATTCACTTTGCGCTGCTGGTGAGTACGGGCGACGAGATTTTGCCGGAGCATCTGAACCTGGCGGAGCCCTCGATTTCACTCGAAAAAATCGAGCAACACATTGTTTATACAAGCAAAAATGGTACTGCCAGCGAGCGTTCGGCACTGAAACGCCTGCTGGAAAGCCTGACGCAGACGCTTTAACGCGCTGTATGAACAAAATGGAATATGAAGCTGAATAAACGTTATTGTTCGGGAATAAAAAATCCCGGTATTGTCCGCTTCACGCCAGCGATAGCACTTCACTGGCACTCTCATATTCAAGCCGTCGCCACAAGCGACTGTGATTTTCGATAAGGACACTGCATGAAAAAGGTTCTGTTGTTCACCGCACTGGCGGCTGCCCTGACCACGGGCCTGGCCCAGGCTGGCGAGAAACTGGTGGTTGCCGCGACCCCGGTGCCACACGCCGAGATTCTCGAGCTGATCAAGCCAACCCTCGCCAAAGAAGGCGTGGACCTGGAAATCAAAGTGTTCACCGACTACGTTCAACCGAACGTTCAGGTCGACCAGAAGCGTCTGGACGCCAACTACTTCCAGACCCTGCCGTACCTGAAGAGCTTCAACGAAGGCAAAGGCACTCACTTGGAAACCGTGATCGGTGTTCACGTGGAACCGTTCGGCGGCTACTCGAAAAAAGTCAAAAGCCTGGCTGAGCTGAAGGACGGCGCGACCATCGCCATCCCGAACGAAGGCAGCAACAGCGGCCGTGCCCTGATCCTGCTGCAGAAGGCTGGCCTGATCGAGTTGAAAGACCCGAAAAACGCCCTGGCCACGCCGAAAGACATCGCCAAGAACCCGCACAACTTCAAGTTCAAGGAACTTGAGTCCGCGATGTTGCCGCGCGTGCTGGATCAGGTCGACCTGGACATGATCAACACCAACTACGCGCTGGAAGCGGGTTTGAACCCGGCTAAAGACGCTCTGGTGATCGAAGGTGCCGATTCGCCTTACGTGAACTTCCTGGTGGCCCGTCCGGACAACAAGGACAGCGTAGCCATCCAGAAACTGGCCAAGGCCCTGACCAGCCCGGAAGTGAAAGCCTTCATCGAGAAAAAGTACAGCGGCGCGGTACTGCCTGCGTTCTGATTCGCGAAGTAAACCCCTTCAAGGTTTCAAACGCCGACGGCTGATTTAGCGTCGGCGTTTTTTTATGTGTATCCCTGCGGCGAGGGCGCTTTTGTGGCGAGGGAGCTCGCTCCCGTTCGGCTACGCAGCAGTCGCAAATACCGGCAAAGCGGTGTGTCTGGAAGAGTCTGATCGCAGGTTTTGGGGTTGCTCCGCAACCCAGCGGGAGCAAGCTCCCTCGCCACAAAAAAACAATCCAGAGCCTGCTGAAAACCTTCAGGCCGGCTTGGCCTTCAAGGCCTTGCGCAACGCCATCAAGATTTTCAGAATTTCCTGCGGATCCAGCCGTTGCGGCGGTTGTACGTCTGTCATGTTCTCGTCCTTGTGAGGTTTGGCCGGGAGTCTGGCCAAAAGTGGTTCGTCCTTGGAGCGGCGTTTCGAAAAAAAGATCCTTCCTGCGGCGCAATGGAAAGTAGCTGTCCTCTCTTGTCTGGGCAAACCCGGGCGTCAGTTTTCTCTCGGCACTAACAGTTCTGCTAGGTGCCGACGCATTCAAGCGGGTGCAAACTGCTTCCCTCGCCGGGAGTTGACCCTCATGAGCGCATTGACTCGCCCCCTCAATCGCTACCGCTATGATGCCCTTGACCGGCTGGTCGAGCTGGAGCCGTTGGAGCTGGAAAAGCTGACCCGGTTCTATCGCGGCGAACATCTGGTGACGCAACTGAAAGGTCAGGATGGGTACTGTGTGCTTCAACACGACAGGCAACTGCTGGCAGTGCAATCGTTTGACGGCGCCGAGCGCAACAGCCAGTTGCTGGTCACCGATCAGCAACGTTCGGCATTGCAGATGGCCGGACCTGACGGAGTTGTGCTTCAGGTCTACGCGCCCTACGGTCATCGGCGGGTCGAAAGCGGTACCGGCGGTTTGCTCGGATTCACCGGCGAAGCGGTCGATCCGGCCACCGGCCATTACCTGCTGGGCAACGGGCATCGGGCGTTCAACCCGGTGCTGATGCGCTTCAACAGCCCGGACAGTTTGAGCCCGTTTGGTCGGGGTGGGTTGAATCCGTATGCGTATTGTTTAGGCGATCCGGTGAACTTCAGTGATCCGACGGGGCGGTTCGTCAATGTGCTCAAAATATTCACCAGCACAGGAGGCCTGTTCGGCTCGCTCCTCACTTTGAAGCCTTCTGTGTCTTTTAAAGTTGCAAACAAGGCTTTGGCGAATGGAGCCTTGTTTCGAGCGAGTCCTAAGCAATTTGCTGGTGCAACGGCCTCCGTAACCGCCGGAGTCATGGGTGTAGGAGTGGCTGCGACAGGCTTGGCGAGTACCATCATTGCCGCGGTTGATCCTGAATCTCCGTTGATCACACCGTTGGCTTTTGTATCTGCAGCACTGGTGACCGGTGCTGTTCTGGGCAGGGTAGGTTCGGCCTGGGTTGGGCGGGATCCAAAAGCCATCGCTGGGTTAAAAGCACTGGGTGAAAAACAATCAGGTGTGAAAGGTATCGCCGTATCCAGGAGCTCAAGGCCCTCGAACATTTTGTTGCCGCGAAATTATGAGCCATCAGCACCGGATCCATCACAGTTCACACCAGCGGCTAACGCGCCGCCACTGGACTTGTTTGATGAAAGACCTTTTAACTGGATGACACCAGAGATCGATGCTGCGTTGAGAAATCTTGGTGGTGAAGCATCATTATTTAAGTTCGGTTCGTCGCGGCGTAGTTCTATAAGCAGTATTCGCAGCACTTAGCTCTGTAAATCCTGCTTGCGGAGGTTTGCTTGACTTCACTCCGGCCAATACCAAGCTGGCTCATCCAGCATCCGCTGCCCGACAATCCCAGTCTGCCCGAGGTTCTTCTCCAGCACGATGCAATTGCACTCCGGGTCCTCCTGCAACGCCGAAATCAAGCGTCGGGCGTGGGACACCACCCACACCTGGCACTGCTCTGAAACGCGGATGATCAAGCGCGCCAGCGCCGGCAGCAGATCCGGGTGAAGGCTGGTTTCCGGTTCGTTCAGCACCATCAGCGTCGGCGGCCGTGGCGTCAGCAGCGCCGCGACCAACAGCAGGTAACGCAAGGTTCCGTCCGACAACTCGGCGGCCGACAGCGGCCGCAACAAACCTTCCTGAAAGAACTCGATGGCGAAACGTCCACCCGGCAGTGGTTCGATGTTCAGTCGTGCGCCGGGGAAGGCATCACTGATCGCCGCCCACAATGCCTCGGGGTCGCCAATTTCGATGATCGTCTGCAAGGCTGCCGCCAGGTCGCGCCCGTCGTGGTGCAGCACCGGCGTGCGGGTGCCCAGTTGAGGTTGCCGCACCGGGGCGTCGGCATCGCTGCGAAAGTGATCGTAGAAGCGCCAGCGGCGGATGAACTCGCGCATCTCCAGTACTTCCGGCGAACCGCGCAGGCTGCCGACCTGATCGAACAGGCTGTCGAATGTCGGCGTGTGCTGCGCCAATACATCCCACTTGCGATCGGTGCGGGCACGGATCATCGGGCCGTCACGATCGACCAGCAGACTGGCCGGGCGATAGAACGCTCCGGCCCACAGGCATTCGCGTTTGATCTGCGGGTCGAGGCTGAAATAAGACGGGATTGGCGAGCTGCGCCCGGGCAGCATGAAATGGCCATTTGAATCGGGCAGGCCGAGGCTGATCGAGTAACCGAAGTCGTCACCGGCAAACCCCAGGCGCAGGCGTTTGACGCCCTGGCGCACGGTGGGCTCGATGGCGACTTCGCCGGTGCGCATGCGCCGGGAGATGTTTTCCGGCCCGGCCCAGAAGGTCGAGTCCAGGCCACCTTCACGGGCCAGGGCATTGACCACGCCGCCGTGGGCAGTTTCCGCCAGCAGGCGCAGCGCACGGTACAGGTTGGACTTGCCGCTGCCGTTGGGACCCGTGATCAGATTCAGCCGGCCCAGCGGGATCACCAGTTTGTTGATCGAGCGGTAATTGGCCACGGCGAGAGTCTGGAGCATGTGAATTCCTGAAGCGGTATGAAACGAGTCGGCCATTGTCGGGTACGTGAAGGCGTCTATGGCAAGTGTTTTAGGCTGAACCCGCTTCGAATTTTTTCTTCATAAGACGCTCGTGCAAGGTTCCCATCCTGTTCTAAGCTCTCTGTCGTGTTGTACATGAAAAAGGCCAAGGAGTTTGCATGGTGGTTCCGGGATTGAAAGTAGTAATGGCCTTGAGTGTCGTCACCCTGCTGACGGCTTGCGACGAGAAAAAGCCCGTGCAGGAATACCTGCCACGGGTGTTCGTGCAAGTCGTCAAACCGGCGGATTACGCGGCTTCGGTCACCCTCACCGGTGATATCCAGGCGCGGATACAGACGGAGCTGTCTTTTCGTGTGGGTGGCAAGATCATCCAGCGTTCGGTTGACGTCGGTGATCGAGTGACAGCCAAGCAAGTGCTGGCCCGGCTCGACCCGAAGGATTTGCAGACCAGTGTCGATTCGGCCCAGGCGCAAGTCGTCGCCGAACAGGCGCGGGTGACCCAGAGTGCGGCGGCGTTCGTGCGTCAGCAAAAATTGCTGCCCAAGGGTTACACCAGCCAGAGTGAATACGACTCGGCCCAGGCAGCCTTGCACAGTAGTCAGAGTGCCTTGAGCGCTGCCCAGGCGCAGTTGGCCAATGCCAAGGATCAGCTGAGCTATACGGCACTGATCGCCGATGCACCGGGAATCATTACCGAGCGTCAGGCCGAAGTCGGCCAGGTGGTGCAGGCGACCATGCCGGTCTTCAGCCTGGCCCGTGACGGCGACCGGGATGCGGTGTTCAACGTCTATGAATCACTGCTGGCCGAGAAGCCGAAAGATCAAACCATCGTCCTGAGCCTGCTCGACAACCCGGCGATCAAGACCACTGGCACCGTGCGCGAAGTCACCCCCTCGGTGTCGGCGCAATCCGGAACCGTGCAGGTCAAGGTCGGCCTCGACAAACTGCCCGACGGCATGCAGTTGGGATCGGTGGTGAGTGCCACGGCCAGGGGATCGGGCAAGTCGGCCATCGAGTTGCCGTGGTCGGCGCTGACCAAAAACATCAGTGAGCCTGCTGTGTGGATTGTCGACGACAAGGGCAAGGCCCAATTGCATTCGGTCACGGTCAGCCGCTACCTGACCGGCAAGGTCATCATCAGCGACGGGTTGAAGGACGGGGACAAAGTCATCATCGCGGGCGGACAACTCTTGCACCCGGACATGGAAGTCGAAATTGCCGAAAATACTTACAAGGATCTGACGTGGGGAGCCAAGCCATGAAGCCTTTATGGGCGTTGTCCATCGGGCTGGTGCTGAGCGCCTGTTCCAAAAGCGAACCGCCGCCAGCGCCGGTACGGCCGGTGCTGTCGATCAAGGTCCAGACCTTGAACGAAGAGGACCTGGGCCGCTTCGCCGGCAGCATCCAGGCGCGCTATGAAACCGATACCGGCTTCCGTGTGGGCGGGCGAATCGCCAGCCGTAACGTCGATGTCGGCACCGAGGTGGAGAAGGGTACGCTGCTTGCCACCCTCGATCCTTCCGACCAGCAGAACCAATTGCGCTCGGCCCAGGGCGATCTGTCGAAAATCCAGGCGCAACTGATCAACGCCAAGGCCACGGCCCAGCGTCAGCAAGCCTTGTTTGACCGCGGGGTTGGCGCGCAAGCGCAACTCGACGAGGCCAACACCGACCTGAAAACCACCCAGGCCTCACTCGATCAGGCCCGGGCGGCCGTCAACCAGAGCAAGGACCAACTGGGCTACACCGAGCTGCGCGCCGACCATAAAGCCGTGGTCACCCAGTGGAGCGCCGAGGCCGGGCAAGTGGTGTCGGCCGGTCAGCAAGTGGTGACCCTGGCGCAACCGGACATCAAGGAAGCGGTGATCGACCTGCCCGATACGCTGGTCGATCAACTGCCCAGCGATGTGGTGTTCCTGGTCGCTGCGCAACTTGATCCAAGCATCAACACCACCGCCATCATCCGTGAGATCGAACCCAAGGCTCAAAGCGCCACACGCACCCGTCGCGCCCGCTTGACCCTGACCGAAACGCCACCAGGCTTTCGCCTGGGTACGGCCATCAGCGTCACCCTGAGCTCAGCGATCAAGCCGCGTATCGAGTTGCCGGTCACCGCGCTGCAGGAGGTCGATGGCAAGCCACGGATCTGGGTGATTGATGCACAAAGTAAAACCGTCTCCCCCCGTGACGTCACCGTGATCAGCCGCACCGACAGCACTGTGGTGCTGGCCGACGGCGTGAAGAACGGCGAGCGGGTGGTCAGTGCCGGTGTGAACAGCCTCAAACCGGGGCAACAAGTGAAAATCGACGAGGACAGTCAATGAAAGGGCCTTTCAACCTCTCGGAATGGGCCCTCAAGCATCAGTCGTTCATCTGGTATCTGATGTTCGTCGCATTGCTGATGGGTGTGTTCTCGTACTTCAACCTGGGGCGCGAAGAAGACCCTTCGTTCACCATCAAAACCATGGTGATCCAGAGCAAATGGCCGGGGGCGACCCAGGAGGAAACCCTCAAGCAGATCACCGACCGGATCGAGAAAAAGCTCGAAGAGCTCGACTCCCTCGACTATGTAAAAAGCTACACGCGCCCCGGTGAATCCACGGTGTACGTGTACCTGCGCGACACCACCAGTTCCAAGGACATCCCGGAAATCTGGTACCAGGTGCGCAAGAAGATCAACGACATCAAGTACCAGTTCCCGCAGGGCATACAGGGGCCGTCGTTCAACGACGAGTTCGGTGACGTCTTCGGCTCGATCTACGCTTTCACCGCCGACGGCTTGACCCTGCGTCAGTTGCGCGACTACGTGGAACAGGCGCGCATGGAAATTCGTGGCGTGCCGGGGCTGGGCAAGATCGAGATGGTTGGCCAGCAGGACGAAGTGCTGTACCTGAATTTCTCCACACGCAAACTCGCAGCGCTGGGCATCGATGAGCGTCAGGTGGTGCAGAGCCTGCAATCTCAGAACGCGGTGACCCCGGCGGGTGTGATCGAGGCCGGGCCGGAGCGGATTTCGGTGCGCACTTCAGGGAAGTTCGCTTCGGAGAAAGACCTGGCCGAGGTCAACCTCAAGCTCAACGACCGCTACTATCGTCTGGCCGACATTGCCGAAATCAGTCGCGGTTATGTCGATCCGGCCTCGCCGGAATTCCGCTACAACGGCAAGCAGGCCATCGGCCTGGCGATTGCCATGCAGACGGGTGGCAACGTCCAGGCGTTCGGCAAGGCCTTGCACGCTCGTATGGACCAGTTGACCGCCGACCTGCCGGTGGGGGTCGGCATTTACAACGTCTCCGACCAGGCCGTGGTGGTGGAAGAGGCCGTCGGCGGCTTTACCAGTGCCTTGTTCGAGGCGGTGGTGATCGTGCTGCTGGTCAGCTTCGTCAGCCTTGGCGTGCGCGCCGGGCTGGTGGTGGCGTGCTCGATCCCGTTGGTGCTGGCGATGGTGTTCGTGTTCATGGAATACAGCGGCATCACCATGCAGCGGATTTCCCTAGGTGCACTGATCATCGCCCTCGGCCTGCTGGTGGACGATGCGATGATCACCGTTGAGATGATGGTCACGCGCCTGGAGTTGGGCGAGACCAAGGAGCAGGCGGCGACCTTCGCCTACACCTCCACGGCGTTCCCGATGCTCACCGGTACGCTGGTGACGGTAGCGGGCTTCGTGCCGATCGGCTTGAACGCCAGCTCCGCCGGTGAGTACACCTACACCCTGTTTGCGGTGATCGCCTGCGCGATGCTGGTGTCATGGGTGGTGGCGGTTCTGTTTGCGCCGGTGATCGGCGTGCACATTCTCAGTGCCAACGTGAAACCCCATGAAGGCGAACCCGGGCGCATCGGCAAGGCGTTCAACGGCGGGCTGCTGTGGTGCATGCGCAATCGCTGGTGGGCCATCGGCATTACGGTGCTGTGTTTTGTGCTGGCGCTGTTCAGCATGCGCTACGTGCAGAACCAGTTCTTCCCGTCTTCGGATCGCCCGGAAATCCTGGTCGACCTGAACCTGCCGCAAAACTCCTCGCTCGACGAAACCCGCCGGGCCGTCGATCGCCTCGAAGCCACGCTCAAGGACGATCCGGACATCGTGCGCTGGAGCACCTACGTCGGTCAGGGCGCGATCCGTTTCTACCTGCCACTGGACCAACAACTGCAAAACCCGTTCTACGCGCAGTTGGTGATCGTCAGCAAAGGTCATACCCGTGAAGCCATGATGCAGAAGCTTCGCGAGCGCTTGCGCAACGACTTCGTCGGCATCGGCGGTTATGTCCAGGCACTGGAAATGGGCCCGCCGGTAGGGCGCCCGATCCAGTACCGGGTCAGCGGCAAGGACATCGACCAGGTGCGCCGACATGCCATCGACCTGGCCACTGAGCTGGACAAGAACCCGCACATTGGCGAGATCATCTACGACTGGAACGAGCCGGGCAAAGTCCTGCGCATCGACATCGCCCAGGACAAGGCGCGGCAACTGGGGCTGTCTTCCGAGGACGTGGCCAACCTGATGAACGGTATCGTCAGTGGCCAGACGGTGACCCAGGTCGATGACGACATTTACCTGATCAACGTGGTCGGTCGCGCGGTGGATTCCGAACGCGGAACGCCGGAAACCCTGCAGAACCTGCAAATCGTCACGCCTAGCGGCACGTCGATTCCATTGCTGGCGTTTGCCACCGTGCGTTACGAACTGGAGCAGCCGTTGGTATGGCGTAGGGATCGCTTGCCGACCATCACCATCAAAGCAGCGATTCGTGACGAGATCCAGCCGACGGACCTGGTGAAAATCCTCAAGCCGTCCATCGACGCTTTCGCTGCCAAGTTGCCGGCGGGCTACAAGGTCGCCACCGGTGGTACGGTGGAGGAAAGCGGCAAGGCCCAGGGGCCGATTGCCAAGGTTGTGCCGCTGATGCTGTTCATGATGGCGACCTTCCTGATGATCCAGCTGCACAGCGTGCAGAAGCTGTTCCTGGTGGCCAGCGTTGCGCCGTTGGGGCTGATCGGCGTGGTGATCGCGCTGGTGCCGACGGGCACGCCTATGGGCTTCGTGGCGATCCTCGGGATTCTGGCGCTGATCGGTATCATCATCCGTAACTCGGTGATCCTGGTGACCCAGATCGAAGAGTACGAGCAGAAGGGCTACGCGCCGTGGGATGCGGTGGTGCAGGCCACCGAGCATCGACGTCGGCCGATCCTGCTGACCGCTGCGGCGGCGAGCATGGGGATGATCCCAATTGCCCGGGAAGTGTTCTGGGGGCCGATGGCCTACGCGATGATCGGCGGGATCGTCATCGCCACCTTGCTGACGCTGCTGTTTTTGCCGGCGCTGTATGTGGCCTGGTACAAGATTCGCGAGCCGAAGAAAGAGGCGCAGTAAGGGCGAGCGCTTCGCGCTCTATTCGCGGGCAAGCCCGCTCCCACAGGTTGACCGAGTTGTTCAGGAAAACTCGGTTCCCTGTAGGAGCGGGCTTGCCCGCGAAGGCGTCGGAACTGGCTACACAGCTTTACGCCAAACACTCGCCAACCAAGGCTGCTGCTCCCGCGGCAGCCCGGCCGGCCGGTAGTAATGCTCCAGCTCCACAAACCCCGCCTCGATCAACAAATGCTGCCAGGCCGCCAGGTCGTGATACGACCCATAACGCGGCCCGTTCCAGCCTTCCTGATTCTCGCCACGGGGATTGGAACTGAACAACACCCCGCCTGGCTTCAGCGTTCCCCACAATTGCTTCAACACCCGTGGTAATTCCTGACGCGGAACATGAAACAGCACCGCGTTGGCAAAGATCCCGTCGAAACGCTCGGCCAGCAGATCAAGCTTCAGGAAGTCCTGCTGCCACACCTCGCAACCGCTGTCCTCACGGGCCATCTGCGCGAACTTTTCCGAACCGTCGAGGCCGACTGCCTTGTGGCCCATATGGGTGAACGTCTGCAGATCGCGTCCAGGCCCGCAGCCAAAATCGAGAATGTCGAAAGGTGCCTCGCCCTGAATGTGCCGCAGCAGGGCATCGATGTTCTGGCTGACGTCGTGATCGCGCGTGCCTTCTCGGAAACTTTCGGCCGTCGAGTTGTAGTGGCCCAGGGTCGTGGTGGTGATCTGTTCGAGGTCGTCGGGTGTTTGCTTCATGGTCGGCTGCGCAGACAATTTGGATTCACCGAATATACGCCATGGCGTCGGGGGCTGCTGCGCAGCCCATCGCGAGCAGGCTCGCTCCTACAATGATTCGCGTCGTGCATAAATATTGTGTGCACTGAGGATCAACTGTAGGAGCGAGCCTGCTCGCGAAGGCGATATCACTGAAAACAGAAGATTCAGCCCTTTTTCATCCCCAGACACTCAATGGAGTGATCCACCATCGCCTTGGCAATTTCCAGCAAATGCCAGATCGAGTACACCATCGCACGGTCGGCGCCCTTGAGTTGATCGCCACACTGATACGCCGTGACCGAAGCACAGCGCAGCAGGTCGGCGACATAGAGTTGGGTGTCTTCAAAACTCACGTCCTTGCTGACGTTGTAGAAGCGCATTTCATCGGGTGGTGTGGGTTGTTTGCCGGTGAGGTGGAAATCAATGGCGCGGTAAAGCGCGGAACGATCTCTGAGCAAATCATCGGTGACGGTTTCGTTGGTGGGATTTTCGGGAGGCGGATCGGGAACGGATTTTTTCATGAGTGTTGCTCCTATTGCTGCATGGGAGCCATCACTTATCGCCTACTAAACGATTGGGTGGCGGCTGTACGCAGGTTAGTAGGCCGGTCAATAGGAAAACCGGTGCACCCGAAGGCGCCCCACGCACAGCCACCATATTCTGCATGCGGCAAAATTTGCCGGACATGAGCATGGAATCGCTATGCGCCTATTGTTCCGGGCTACTAAACCCGATCACTGATAAGCAGTGACGGACCGAGACTAGCCACCGGATTTGGCAGGCGCAAGCGAGCGAAATGATCTAGGAAATGTCCTGCAAAGGAAAGGGAACAGGCCTGCGGAACGGCTGATTTCCCTGTACGAAAACTTCCCTCTGGAAGTATGTGATCACCTGTGGCGAGGGAGCTTGCTCCCGCTCGATTGCGCAGCAATCGTAAAATCTGTCCCCCGAATTTCACTGACACACCGCACTGAATGGTTTGGGGCTGCTTCGCAGCCCAGCGGGAGCAAGCTCCCTCGCCACAAAAGCATGGTGACCTTCAGCTCGTCAGCGCTTGTTCAACCCCCGCGCCAACCGGTCCCCACCCAACTGAATCACCGCCACCACCGCCACCAGCAACACAATCACCGTCAGCATGATCTGGCTATCAAACCGCTGATACCCATACCGATAGGCAATGTCCCCCAGCCCACCCGCGCCAATCGCCCCGGCCATGGCCGACGAATTGATCATGGTCACCAAGGTAATCGTGAACCCGCCGACAATCCCCGGCAGCGCCTCCGGCAACAACACATGCCAGACGATGTGCCAACGCCGGCAGCCCATCGCCTGCGCCGCTTCGATCAGTCCATGATCGACCTCGCGCAAGCTGACTTCGGCAATGCGCGCAAAGAACGGCGTGGCCGCGATGGTCAGCGGCACTACGGCCGCCCATACACCGTAGGTGGTGCCGACGATCAATCGGGTGAACGGAATCAGCGCCACCATCAAAATCAGGAACGGAATCGAGCGAAACAGGTTCACGAACGCGCCCAGTGCGCGGTTCAACGCCGGGGCTTCGTAGATGCCGCCCTTGGAGCTGGTGACCAGGATCACCGCCAGCGGAATGCCCGCCAACAGCGCGATCAACGACGACACGCCGACCATCAAGAATGTGTCGATAAAACCCTGCAGCAAGCGATCAAACCACATAGCCCAGTACCTCCACCTGTTGCGCCCAATGGGAGGCGCGTTGACGCAACTCTTCGGCACCGAGAGTCGAGCCGGTCACCGCCAGTAGCAGTTGCCCGAGGGCATGGCCCTGAATCCGTTCCACGCCGCCTTGCAGCAATCGCACACGGCCTCCGAGGGCACTGAACAATGCCGCCAGGTCCGGTTCGTCGCGTTGGCTGCCGGTGAACTGCAAGCGCAGGACCACGGCGGCGTCCGATGACTTTGGCTGCGGCTGCAAACGGCTTTGCAGTTCTTTCGGCAATGCGTTCTGCAACGGCGCCAGCAATGTCTTGCTGACCTCATGCTGCGGATTGCCGAAAACTTCCCACACTGGCCCTTGCTCGACGATGCGCCCGTGTTCCAGGACAACCACGCGATCACAGATCTCACGGATCACCGCCATTTCGTGAGTGATCAGCACAATGGTCAGGCCCAGGCGCTGATTGATCTCGCGCAGCAGGCCGAGAATCGACTGCGTGGTCTCCGGGTCGAGCGCCGAGGTAGCTTCGTCGCACAGCAGAATTTCCGGGTCATGCACCAGCGCCCGGGCAATGCCCACGCGCTGTTTCTGCCCGCCGGACAACTGCGCCGGGTAAGCCTTGCGTTTGGCCTGCAAGCCCACCAGTTCCAGCAGTTCACGGACCTTCTGCTCGCGTTGTTCCTTGGGCACGCCGGCGACTTTCAGCGGCAGCTCGACGTTCTGCCAAACGGTCTTGGCCGACATCAGGTTGAAGTGCTGGAATATCATGCCGATGCGCCGACGTAGCGCCACAAGGCGGTCTTCGTCGAACTCGCCGATGTCCACTTGATCGATCAGCACCCGACCGCTGCTCGGCTGTTCCAGTCGATTGATGGTGCGGATCAACGACGACTTGCCAGCGCCGCTACGACCGATGATGCCGAACACTTCGCCGCGCTGGATCGCCAGGTCGATGCCGTGCAACGCGGCCACCGGGCCTTGCTGGCCGTTGTAGGTTTTGCCCAGGCCGATAAAGCGAACATGGGCATGGTTCAGTTCGGGATGCAGTTCAGTGTGCTCGGCGCTTTGCGGCTCTGGAATCTCCAGTCGCCGTTGGATGGCGGCGGTCATGTTCAGCTTTCCCAACCGGCTTGATAGAGCTTGCCGTGAGCTTTATCCAGTGCGGCGCGCACAGCGGGTGAGTGCTGGTAGATGTCGACGAACTTGATCAGGCGCGGATCGGTTTTGCTCTTGGGCTGGATCACGAACTGAATCACGTACTCCTTGTGATCGAGGCCGTCGAACAGCAATGCGGAGCCGGCATCGAAGGTTTTCGACAAGCGAATGTAGGCCGGGTAGCCCTGCACCAGATCGGCATCGTCATAGGCACGCACCAGTTGCACGGCTTCGACCTGGAGGATCTTGATGTGCTTCGGGTTGGCGATGATGTCTTCTTCGGTGGCCTTGTAGCCCACGCCGGGTTTGAGCGTGATCAAACCGGCCTTGGCCAGCAGCTGCAAGCCACGACCGCTGTTGATCGGATCGTTGGCGATGGCCACGCTGGCGCCTTGCGGCAGTTCGTCGAAGCTTTTGTATTTCTTCGAGTAGAGACCGACGTTGTTGATGATGCCCGGTGCGAACGGCACCAGGTCGAAACCCGACGCAGCCTTGGCGTTTTCCAGGAACGGGATGTGCTGGAAGTAGTTCACGTCGATGTCGCCTGAAGCCAGGCTTACGTTCGGCGCGATCCAGTCGCTGAACTCCACCAGTTCGACTTTCAGGCCTTGTTTGCCAGCTTCTTCAACCGCCGCTTCCAAAGGAATGGCGAAGGCGGCGGTGGTGCCGATTTTCAGCGGTGCGTCGGCGGCGAAGGTCGCCGAACTGAACAGGCCGAGGGCCAGGGCCAGTGCTTTGACTGGGTGGGAGAGGTAGTTCTTTTTCATGATGAGTTATCCAGTCAATTATCAGTATTGGGTTCACATTTGTGGCGAGGGAGCTTGCTCCCGCTGGGCTGCGAAGCAGCCCTGAAGCATCCGATAAGGTGCGACAGATAAATCGGATCAGCAGATTTTCGACTGCTGCGCAGTCGAGCGGGAGCAAGCTCCCTCGCCACAGGGTTTAGTGTCGGTAGTGCGAGCCGGTGTGCTGTTCAGGCAAAAACGCCTCCTCGCGGAACAGCTTTTCTCGCAAGGTGCCGCTGTCATACGCCGTCTTGTACGAGCCCCGCCGTTGCAACTCGGGAATCACCAGCTCGATGAAATCCTCATAGCTTTCCGGCGTGACAATCCGCGTCAGGTTGAAACCATCGAGACCGGTTTCGGCAATCCAGGATTCCAGTTCATCCGCCACCTGCTGCGGTGAGCCGACCACGGTGATGTAACGCCCGCCGAGGGCGTGTTGGTCCAGCAGTTTGCGTCGTGTCCAATCATTGTTCTGAAGGTGTTTGGTGGCAGACTGGATCGCGTTGCTCTTCACGTACTGGATCGGCTCGTCGATTTCATATTGGGAAAAATCGATCCCGGTGGACGCCGAGAAGTGCGCAACGCCGGCTTCGGCACTGGCGTAGCTCAGGTATTCGGCGTGCTTGGCCCAGGCCAGCTCTTCGGTGGCGCCAACGATCACGTTCAGCCCCATGAACACCTTGATGTCCTCGGGATTGCGCCCGGCTTCGACGGCGCTGGCGCGCACCTTGTCCACCTGCGCCTTGGTCGATGCCTTGGTCTGGCCACTGATGAATACGCACTCGGCATGTCGCCCGGCGAACAGCAAGCCGCGATCCGAACTGCCGGCCTGGAACAGCACCGGCGTGCGCTGCGGCGAGGGTTCACACAGGTGATAACCCTCGACCTGATAGAACTCGCCCTTGTGCTCGACCTTGTGCACTTTGTCCGGCTGCGCGTAGATCCGCTGCTGCGGATCGTTCAGCACCGCGCCGTTTTCCCAACTGCCCTCCAGGAGTTTGTAGAGCACTTCCAGGTACTCGTCGGCCTGGTCATAGCGGCGGTCATGCTCGACCTGTTCACTCAGGCCCATGGCCTTGGCGGCGCTGTCGAGATAGCCGGTGACGATGTTCCAGCCAACCCGCCCACGGCTCAGGTGATCCAGCGTCGACAGGCGTCGGGCGAACAGATACGGCGCTTCGTAGGTGAGGTTGGCGGTCAGGCCGAAGCCGAGGTTTTTCGTCACCGCCGCCATCGCTGAAACCAGCAGCAGCGGATCGTTGACCGGCAACTGGATCGACTCTTTCAACGGCACGTCCACCGAGTTCTGGTAGACGTCGTAGACCCCGACGATGTCGGCGATGAACAGGCCGTCGAACAGCCCGCGCTCCAGCAACTGCGCCAATTCGGTCCAGTATTCGATCGTGTTGTAGCGGGTGGACGTGTCGCGCGGGTGTGTCCACAAGCCATGGTTGATGTGCCCGATGCAGTTCATGTTGAACGCGTTGAGCAGGATCTTTTTCTTGGCCATTCAGATGGTCCCCCGCAGTGGCGGGTTTTCATCGTTGAGGTAGTAATTGCCCACTGCGTGATACTTCCAGCGCACCGGGTCGTGCAGGGTGTGCACCCGGGCGTTGCGCCAGTGGCGGTCGAGGCCGTGTTCGATCAAGGTTGCCTGGCTGCCGGCCAGTTCGAACAGCGTGCTGCCGGCGGCCAGGGAGATTTCGGTGCTGAGGGCGCGGGCTTCGGCGACGGCAATCGACGCGGCGGCGACCGTCTCGGCCTGGGTGTCGTCCTGGGCCTTGTCGAGGTATTCACCGGCACGCTCCAGCAGTGCTTCGGCGGCGTGCAGGCGAATGCTCAGGTGGCCGAAGCTCTTGAGGGTCAGTGGATCGTCCGTGGCTTTTTCGTGGGTGGCGTCGATCCACGGCCGGGTTTTGGTGCGCACGAAATGCAGCGCATCTTCATAGGCAGCGCGGGCGATGCCGGTGTCGATGGCGGCATGGAGAATCTGCGCCAGCGGGCCGACCGGGGTCGGGCGTTCGAAAGCGCTCTGAAAGGGGATGACATCTTCGGCAGCGACGTAGACATCTTCGAACACCACCGAACCGCTGCCGGTGGTGCGCTGGCCGAAGCCGCTCCAGTCGTCGATCACACTCAGGCCCTTGCTGTCGCGTGGGACGAACGCCAGTTGCTGCACGCCGTTTTCATCCACCACCGAGGTGGGAATGCGCTGGGCGTAGATCGCGCCCGTGGCGTAGAACTTGCGACCATTGATGCGATAGCCGCTGCCGTCACGAGTCAGGCTGGTGACGCGATCGTGTGCGGTTTTGGTGCCGAGTTCGGCCAACGCATTGCCGAAGCGCTGGCCGGCCAAGACTTCGGCGTACAGGCGTTGCTTCTGCTCGTGGCTGCCGTTCACCCGCAGTACTTCGAGGGCATAGAAATGGTTCTGCGGAATCTGCCCCAGGGAGCCGTCGGCCCGGGCGATCAAGGCGATGACCTTGGCCAGGGTGACGTTGGAAACACCGGCGCCGCCGTATTCCTTTGGCACGCTGATGCCCCACAGGCCCGAGCGGGAAAACACTTCCAGTTCCGGGTGTGGCAAACGGCGCTCGCGGTCGCGTGTGGCGCTGTCGCGTTTGAAGTCTTCGGCAAGGTCGCTGGCGACGATCAGGGCTTGCTCATCGCTGGTGATGACAGCGACGTGGTGAGAACTTGTCATGTGTTTCTCCAGAGCTCTGGCAAAAAGTGTTCTGGTCGTCAGATCCAGGAATGGCGATTAGGCAGCGTGCCGTTGAGGCGATAGGCGCCGA
This sequence comes from Pseudomonas sp. GL-RE-26, assembly GCF_019956275.1. NCBI lineage: Bacteria > Pseudomonadati > Pseudomonadota > Gammaproteobacteria > Pseudomonadales > Pseudomonadaceae > Pseudomonas > Pseudomonas sp. GL-RE-26. The sequence continues at coordinate 31,850 of NZ_JAHBDI010000012.1, read as the reverse complement.
CCGCGTGATACTTCCAGCGCACCGGGTCGTGCAGGGTGTGTACCCGGGCGTTGCGCCAGTGGCGGTCGAGGTTGAATTCGGCGAGGGTCGCGCGGCTGCCGGCCAGTTCGAACAGTTTTTCGCTGGCCAGCAACGAAATCTCGGTGGTCAGCACTTTGGCTTCGGCCACCGCAATCGAGGCGCGGGCGGCAGACTCGGCGGTGAGTGGTGCGGCGCTGACTTCATCGAGCACTTGTCCGGCCTTGCGCAGCAGCGCTTCGGCGGCGTGCAATTCGATTTTCAACTTGCCGATATCGGCGATCACGTACAGGTCATCGCTGGCCCGTTCGGCCTTGGCGTCGATCCACGGCCGGGCGCGGGTTTTCACGAAGTCGATGGCGTCGTCGATGGCGCCTCGGGCGATACCGGCGTCGATGGCCGCTTGAATCAGCTGCGAGACAGCACCCTGGATGTTCGGCGTGTCGTTGATCCGCCAGTTATCCACCACCAGTTCGGGATCGGCCTGCACGTTGTTGAGCAAAATCGTGCCGCTGGCGGTGGTGCGCTGACCAAACCCGGACCAGTCATCGACGATGCGCAATCCCGGTGTGCCGCGCCGGATGAACGCCAACACTTGCTTGCCATCATCGTTCAACGCTTTGACCGCGACCCAATGGGCGAACAGTGCGCCAGTGGAATAAAACTTCTGGCCATTGAGGACGCCGTCAGCGGTGATGCGTGCCTTCAGTTCCAGGGTGTTTTTGCTGCCGCGTTCCGGCCCGGCATTGCCGATGCGCCAGCCATCCAGGACGCTTTTGAACAGCTGTTTTTTTTGCGCTTCGGTGGCGCTGCCGAGCACCAGGTTAAGAATGCCGAACTGGTTTTGCGGGATCTGCCCAAGCGCCGGGTCTGCTGCGGAAATGATCGCGAAGACCTCGGCCAGGGTAACGAACGAAACCTGCGGGCCACCGTACTCGCGGGGGATGGAAATGCTGCCCAGGCCGCTGCGGGTGAACTGTTCTATTTCCGCCCACGGCAGCTTGCGCTGACGGTCCCGTTTGGCCGCTTGCAGGCTGGCGACTTGCGCCAGTTCGTGGGCCGCCTTGATGGCTTGAGCGTCATTGCGCAAGACTTTTGCGGGCAACAACAGGGGGGCGATGTCCAGGTCACTCTGGACGTTTGCATCTGCCAGACTGGACATCAGTGCCGCTCCTTGGCTGCACGCAATGCCCTGGCGATCTGCACTGGGGTGATTGTGTTCCGGACCATACCTACCTCACATCTTATGGAAGCGCCGCTTGTGGCCGCGCATGAAAACAAGGATGTCCGGTGGTCCGGTGTATATACCCTAAACGTGTATAAATATTTTATGAACTAACTTTTAGGAATATACATAGAAGGATGATCCCCCACAGAGGCTTCTTCATCGTCTACGGGGTTCAGCAGCCTTGAGGGGCTGTTTCTTCGGGACTTTCAGATAGGTATTTGCACACCCGATCTTCAGCGTACGGGCTGGCGCCCAGCGGGAGTTATTACCCACCCGGTCGAGAATGCAGTACGTCACTTCCAGCCGCAGGTCTTCGCCGGCTTCGAGGATGATGGCCGGCGGTATCCAGACCTGGACCGGCTGACCCACATCGGCGGACTTGAGCCGTGGCAGATCCATGCGCACATCGCCCCAGCGCAAGGTGATTTCGTCGTCGACGGCCATGTTCAGGTACGGTTCGATGGTCAAGGGAACACCGCGTTTGACCTGGCTCGGATTGACCCCCTGACGGCGAATCGCCTCGGGAATGCCCACCGGTGCCAGGCACTGGTTTTCATCGCCGCACAACGCGGAGGGTTGGCCGCCGGGGCAGTCGAGTTTGATCTGCACGTTTCGGCCGGCCGAAACCACCGGGTCTCGACCAACCTGCATGACCCGGTAGTGAATGTGCGAGGTACCGTTGGCGACAAAACTTTCAGGCACCCGCAGTTGCACCGGTTGGCCGGCATCGCTGGCCGTCAGCACGCGGGAGGCTACGTAGCAGTTGTCCCAGAACAGTTCGATCAGGTCGCCTTCGTCCATGGCGGGGTAGGGCGCCACATCGATGAGCAGGTGCGCCGCGCAAGTGACGTTGATGCCGGTCTTGTTGGATTGCGCCAGGGTCGGGGCCACAAGCCCGGATTTGTTCGAGGTGCTTTTCATGAAGTCTCCTTGAAGTCTTGCAACGAAGTCCGTTTCTGGGAATTCAAAAACTAAATATCGAGCAGCAAAACCATTCATTATTTTTAATTGAAATAATGGACTGGGCGTGATGAGTGATGTAGGTCGGAGACTAGATAAGAGTCAGGGTGGGCAAGTGTCAATGAGATTTGTTAGTTATGGCTGAAGTGTGATGTTATTCAGAAAGTTCCTACGGTGCTAAGTAAGTAAACCATGCCGGTGTGTCGAATTTGTCCGCTGAAAATGGCTGTAAATGGGCAGTTTGGCGCGCGTGGTCGGCTAGGATCTGCGAAAGGAACCGGGTGGTGAGATGGAGTTTAATTGTTGCGACGCATATATATGTACCGCGTTCGCGTACAAAATATGTATATCGAATAGAGGGGGTTAGTTTGGTATTGGTAAAATATTTTTTCGGGGGGCGTCACTTCCGTCCATGGAAGGTGACTATTGTTGAGCGGGCTTGTTAGTTGTGGCTGTTGTTCAGGAATTTGCTGAGAAATTGTTTTGTCCGCTCTTCTTTCGGGTTGGCAAACAACGCCTTCGCTTCGCCTTGCTCGACGATCACACCCTTGTCGAAAAACACCACACGGTTGGCCACGTCCCGGGCAAAGCCCATTTCGTGGGTGACGATCACCATGGTGCGCTTCTCTTCGGCCAGGCCGCGGATGGTTGCCAATACCTCGCCCACCAACTCCGGGTCGAGGGCCGAGGTCGGCTCATCGAACAGGATCACTTCCGGTTCCATCGCCAGCGCCCGGGCAATCGCCACGCGCTGTTGCTGACCACCGGAGAGGCGACGCGGGTAGGCGTCTTCCTTACCCGCCAGGCCAACCTTGGCCAAGAGCTTTTTACCCAGGGCAACGGCATCGGCGTGCGCGATCTTCTTCACGATGATCGGGCCTTCGATAACGTTTTCCAGAGCGGTGCGATGGGGGAACAGGTTGAAGTTCTGGAACACGAAACCTACGTGCTGGCGCAAACGTCGCACCAGGCTCTGCTGCTGGTTCAGTGGGCGGCTGGTATCGATCTCGATATCGCCGACCTTGATCCGGCCGCTGGTGGGTTCTTCCAGAAAATTCAGGCAGCGCAGGAAGGTGGTCTTGCCCGAACCGCTAGGGCCGATGATCGCGACCACCTCACCTTCCTTGACCTCAAGATCGATGCCATTGAGCACGACTTGACCCTTGAACTGCTTTGTCAGTTTTTCCACGACAATCATTGGGTCAGGACTCCTGGTCGTGCCGATTGACCCGCGCTTCCAACTGGTTCTGCAGGTGCGAAAGCACCGTGGCCAGGACCCAGTAGATCAGTGCGGCGGCAAGATACATGGTGAAGATTTCGAAGGTGCGGGCGGTGATCAGCTGCGCCTGACGGAACAGTTCTGGCACCTGGATGGTAGCGGCCAGCGCGGTGTCTTTGACCAGCGAAATGAAGCTGTTGCCCAGCGGCGGCAATGCGGTGCGCATCGCCTGCGGCAGGATGGCCCGGCGCAGGGTCTGCGCGCGGGTCATGCCGATACTGGCAGCGGCTTCCCACTGGCCGCGCTCGATGGAGCTGATCGCGGCACGCAGGATTTCACAGGCGTAGGCGGCCATGTTCAGCGAGAAGCCGATCAGGGCCGCCGGCAGCGGATCCAGTTCCAGACCCAATTGCGGCAAGCCGTAATAGATCACGAACAGTTGCACCAGCAACGGCGTGCCGCGAAAGAACGACACGTAGATGCGGGCGATCCAGCTCACCAGTTTGAAGCGCGACAGGCGCATCAGCGCAAGACCGAACCCCATCACGAGGCCGAAGAACATCCCGCCCAGGCTGAGGATGACCGTGTAATACGCGCCCTTGAGCAGAAAGGGCGCGGAGTCCAGTGCGAGTTGGAAAGCTTCTCCCATTATTGAGTGACGTCAGCGTTGAAGTATTTTTCCGAGAGCTTTTTCAGGGTGCCATCGGCGCGCAGCTTATCGATTGCCTTGTTCACCGCGGCCAGCAGTTCAGGCTCGCCTTTACGCAGGGCGATGCCGGCTTCCTGACGGGAGAACGCATCACCGGCGGCGGTGGTGTCCTTGGCCTTCTTGGCGTATTCCAGCGCGGCCAGACGGTCGATCAGAATGGCGTCGATACGGCCGACACGCAGGTCCTGGAACTTGGTCGGATCATCTTCGTAGGTGCGGATGTCAGCGGTCGGCACATTGGCTTTCACCCACTCTTCGTAGTTGGTGCCCAGGCCTACGCCGACTTTCTTGCCGGACAGGTCAGCGGCGGACTTGATGTTCAGCTCGGCGGCCTTCTTCGTCAGCACCAGCGCCTGAATCCCGGAAACGGTGTACGGCTCGGAGAAGTCATACTTTTTCTTGCGCTCTTCGGAGATGGTCACCTGGTTGATCACTGCGTCCAGACGCTTGGATTCCAGGGCCGCGAGGATGCCGTCCCATTTGGTCGGTTGCAGTTTGACCTTCACGCCCAGCTCTTTGGCCAGGGCTTCGGAGAACTCGACTTCGAAGCCGGCCAGTTTGCCGTCGGCGTCGACGAAACTGAACGGAGGGTAAGTGCCTTCCAGACCGACGTTGATCACGCCAGCGTCTTTGATTTTTTGCAGTTGCTCACCGGCAACGGCTTGGCCAATCAGGCCGGCGCTCAGAGCCAGGCCCAGCGAGCCCACCAGCAGATTGCGACGTAATGCGGAAAAATTCATGACAAGCCCCTGTGTTTTCTTATGGAAGACGCTTAAGGAAAGTTGGCAAATTCGGGATTCGGACGACTGCGATATCCTGCCCTAATGCAGCTTATGCGTCTCGCTGCAAATTCGCCTGCGGCGTGACTATAAGATGATGCCTTTAGATAGGAAAATAATAAATATTCTATTTGTTATTCGTTAATTGAATATGTCTTTCGTAGGAAAAGATCGCTTACAGAAAATCCTTATAGGCAAACAACGCCGGCGCCCCACCAGTGTGCAGGAAGATAATCGGACCCTCGTCGAAGCGCTGACGGCCGATCCCGTCCAGCAAGCCCGCCATGGCCTTGCCAGTGTAGACCGGGTCCAGCAGCAAGCCTTCCTGACTCGCCAGCAGTTTCACCGCCGCCAGTGTGCCGGCATTCGGCTCGCCATAACGCGGGGCGAAATACTCGTCCCACAACTCGACCTTGAAAGCCTCCGGCAGATTCACGCCCAGCAACTCGGCGGTGCGTTCGGCCAGGCCTTGAACCTTTGGCCGCTGGTCTTCATCGCTGCGCGAAACCGTCACGCCGATTACTGGCAGATCCGGCAGTGCTTCACTCAGGGCCAGTGCCAGGCCGCTGTGGGTACCGGCGCTGCCCGAGGCCAGGACCACGGCGGCGAAAGTCAGGCCGGTGTCCTTGATCTGCTCGGCCAGTTCCAGCCCGGCGCGCACGTAGCCCAGGGCGCCCAGCGCATTGGAGCCACCGATCGGCACCAGGTACGGCTTCTTGCCGTTGCTGCGCAGTCGGTTGGCCAAGGCTTGCAGTTGCTCGTCGGCGTTGTCGAGGTTTTCCACCAGTTCGACCTTGACATCGAACAGGTCGAGCAGCAGCCGGTTGCCGTTGCCGGTGTAATTGCTGTCGTCAGTGCCGAGAGGGTTTTCCAGAAGGGCTACGCAGCCCAGACCCAACTTGGCGGCAATGGCGGCTGTCTGGCGCACGTGGTTCGATTGCAGCGCGCCCGCCGTGATCAAGGTGTCAGCACCCTGGGCCAAGGCATCGGCGGCCAGGTATTCGAGTTTGCGCAGCTTGTTTCCGCCCATTGCCAGCGGTGTCAGGTCATCGCGCTTGACGTACAGGTCTCGGCCCAGCCAGGTCGACAGGCGTTCGAGTTTTTCGAGGGCGGTGGGCTGACCGAGCAGGTCGAGGCGGTTAAAGCGGGCGAGCTGTTGTTTGATCATGAGTCCGTACTGGCGGTTGAAGATCTCAGGACTATAGGCACGCCAAAAAGTTGGGGCAACCGCCAATCGCTTATAGCCAATCGAACTGAGCACAGCACTATTGGTTCTTAATTTGCCTCGTGACCCTTGCCGTAAAGTAATCGCCGTCAGTGCGGCCAGACAGTCCGGCCGCCCGTGAGGAGTTTTTTACCGTGAGTGAGCGTTCCAGCCATTGGCAATTGCAGACCATCGTCAGCCAGCTGCGCACGGCACGTGAACAGTGGCGTGCACAAAACGGCCGGGCCAGCGGCGAGCAGGGCGGTCGAGAATTACCGTCCCGCGCAGCCATGGCGGACATTCTCGAAGCCCTGTGTGGTGCGTTGTTCCCGATGCGCCTGGGGCCGGTTGACCTGCGCGAGGAGAGCGAAGACTTCTACGTCGGCCACACCCTGGATGTGGCGTTGAATGCGCTGTTGGCCCAGGCGCGACTCGAATTGCGCTACGCCGCGCGCCACAGTGACCAGGCCGAAACTGAAGTCGAAGCCCGGACCATCCAGATCATTCAGGACTTTGCCCTCGCTTTGCCTGGGTTGCGCAGCCTGTTGGACACCGACGTGCTCGCGGCCTATCACGGTGACCCGGCGGCGCGCAGTGTCGATGAAGTATTGTTGTGCTACCCAGGGATTCTGGCGGTGATTCACCATCGTCTGGCCCATCATTTGTATCGCGCCGGGCTGCCGTTGCTGGCGCGGATCAGCGCGGAAATCGCTCACTCCGCTACCGGCATCGACATCCACCCCGGAGCGCAGATCGGCCGCAGTTTTTTCATCGACCACGGGACGGGTGTGGTGATTGGCGAGACGGCGATCATCGGCGAGCGCGTGCGGATCTATCAGGCGGTGACCTTGGGCGCCAAGCGCTTCCCGGCGGACGAAGACGGTCAGTTGCAGAAAGGCCAGCCTCGGCATCCGATTGTCGAGGACGACGTGGTGATTTATGCCGGGGCGACGATTCTCGGGCGGATCACCATCGGTCAGGGTTCGACCATTGGCGGCAACGTCTGGCTGACCCGCAGCGTGCCGGCGGGCAGCAACCTGACCCAGGCGAATCTGCAGCATGATGATGGGGCGCAGAAGTAGGCCTTTGGATCTCCGTTGACTGGTCTGGCCTCATCGTCGGAACGCCGCCCGGAGCAAGCTCGCTCCCACAGGGTTTCCTGGCGTTCACAGCTTTTGTGTTCAACCCGGATCCGCTGTGGGAGCGAGCTTGCTCGCGATTGGATTTCAAGCCGAATCGAGTTGTTGGTCTTCAGCAAATTTCCTCCCTTGAGCTAGCGTAAGAACACCACCGCCGAGCCCTGCGATTAGTCCTTAGCCCCCTATTCATGTTTAACTTGAACGTTCATTCAAGTTAAACCGGCGGTTCGCTGCCCGCTCACAACAGGAGGCTTGCCTTTGCTGAGTCCGATTTCTACAGCCACGTTTTACCCCTTCGAGGTGCACCGAACATGAGTGCATCGTCCATCCCTCCAAGCGGTCTGATCCGCATGAATCCGCCGGTGTTCTGGTTCTCGGCGAGTTTCATCCTGTTGTTTGGTGTCGTTGTCATCGCCATGCCCGAGCAGGCCGGTGCCTGGTTGCTGGCGGCGCAAAACTGGGCGGCCAACACGGTCGGCTGGTATTACCTGCTGGCGATGACCCTGTATCTGGTCTTCGTGGTGGTCACCGCCTTGTCCGGCTACGGCAAGATCAAGCTCGGTGCCGACCACGACGAACCCGAATTCAGTTATTTGTCCTGGGCCGGCATGCTGTTCGCCGCCGGGATCAGCATCACCCTGTTTTTCTTCTGCGTGTCCGAGCCGCTGACCCACATGCTGCAACCGCCCCAAGGCGAGGCCGGTACGGCGGATGCGGCGCGCCAGGCGATGCAGATTCTGTTTCTGCACTGGGGCCTGCATGGCTGGGGCGTGTTCGCCTTTGTCGGCATGGCGCTGGCCTACTTCGCCTACCGGCATAACCTGCCACTGGCCCTGCGCTCGGCGTTGTACCCGCTGATCGGCAAGCGCATCAATGGCCCCATCGGCTACGCGGTGGATGGCTTCGGCATCATCGCCACGGTGTTCGGCCTCGGTGCCGACATGGGCTTCGGCGTGTTGCACCTCAACTCGGGCCTGGACTACCTGTTCGGCATCGCCCACACCCAATGGATTCAGGTCGGCCTGATCACCTTGATGATGGGCGCGGCGATCATCGTTGCCGTATCCGGCGTCGACAAGGGCGTGCGGGTGATGTCCGACATCAACATGCTGCTGGCCTGTGCGCTGCTGCTGTTCGTGTTGTTCGCCGGCCCCACGCAGCACTTGCTCAACACCCTGATCCAGAACCTCGGCGATTACCTCGGCGCCTTGCCGATGAAGAGTTTCGACCTCTATGCCTACGATAAACCCAGCGACTGGTTGGGCGGTTGGACGGTGTTCTACTGGGCCTGGTGGATTGCATGGTCGCCGTTCGTGGGCCTGTTCATCGCACGGATTTCCCGTGGTCGGACCATCCGCGAATTCGTTTTCGGCGTGCTGTTGATCCCGCTCGGCTTCACCCTGGCGTGGATGTCGATCTTCGGCAACAGCGCCATCGATCAAGTGCTCAACCACGGCATGAGCGCGCTCGGCATGTCGGCTATCGATAATCCGTCGATGACGCTCTACCTGCTGCTGGAAACCTACCCGTGGAGCAAAACCGTGATCGCGGTCACGGTGTTCATCAGCTTCGTGTTCTTCGTCACCTCCGCCGACTCCGGCACCGTGGTGCTGTCGACGCTGTCCGCCAAGGGCGGCAACCCCGATGAAGACGGGCCGAAATGGCTGCGGGTGTTCTGGGGCGCGATGACCGCATTGGTGACCGGCGCTTTGCTGTTTTCCGGCAGCATCGATGCGTTGAAGTCGGCGGTGGTCCTGACTTCGCTGCCGTTCTCGTTGATCTTGCTGTTGATGATGTGGGGGCTGCACAAGGCGTTTTATCTGGAATCGCAGAAGCAGATTGCGCAGATGCATTCACTGGCACCGGTCTCGGCATCCCGGCGTGGCAAGGGTGGATGGCGCCAGCGCCTGAGTCAGGCGGTGCATTTCCCGTCGCGGGATGAGGTTTATCGTTTCCTCGATACGACGGTGCGCCCGGCGATTGAAGAAGTGTCTGCCGTGTTCATCGAAAAGGGTTTGCACGTAGCGACACACCCGGACCCGGCCAATGACAGCGTCAGCCTGGAAATCGGCCACGGCGACCAGCATCCGTTCGTGTATCAGGTGCAGATGCGTGGCTACTTCACGCCGTCGTTTGCCCGTGGCGGTATGGGTTCCAAACAACTCAACAATCGCCGCTACTACCGGGCCGAAGTGCATTTGAGCGAGGGCAGTCAGGACTACGATCTGGTGGGCTACACCAAGGAGCAGATCATCAACGACATCCTCGATCAGTACGAACGGCACATGCAGTTCCTGCATCTGGTGCGTTGATCAAGGCCCTCACGTCTCGGTGGTCAACACCATGAACAACACCAGCGCCGCCACCGGGACACCGAACACGGCGCTACCGACCACCAGTTCGGTGCTCAATGGCTGGCCGGCATGCACTATGCCGACTGCGCCATTGATCAGCGTCAGCGCCAACCACAGCACGATAAAACTGTAGGCCAGGGTTTGGCGGGTGAAGCCGATGTTCTCGCCGATGTAGAGCATCAGCGCCAGGAGGATCAGGCCGAAGGTGGTGATGATGGTGGTGTGCATGGTGAGTGCTTCCGCTGGATTTTTTGCCTGACAAACCGCTATCGCGGTGTCTGTTTGAGCATAGTTAAACCAACCCACCATTGACCCGCAAAATCTGCCCATTGACCCACGCTGAATCCGGCCCGGCGAGGAAGGACACGACACGGGCAATGTCTTCTGGCTGACCGAGACGCTCCAGCGGCGCCATCTTCGCGAAATTCTGAATCTGCTCCTCACTCTTGCCGTGCAAAAACAGCTCAGTCGCCACCGGCCCGGGAGCCACCGCATTGACGGTAATGTTGCGCCCGCGCATCTCTTTGGCGAACACCTGGGTCAGGGATTCCACTGCCGCTTTGCTGGCGATGTACACCGCGTAGCCCGGCAGGTTCATGCCGACGGTACTGCTGGAGAAGTTGATGATCCGGCCACCGCTGTTCAGGCGGGTCGCCGCTTCACGCAGGGTATTGAAGGTGCCGCGAGCGTGGATGTTGAAGTTCTGCTCGAACAGTTCATCGCTGTGTTGCGCCAGCGGCAGGACCTTGAGGATACCGGCGTTGTTCACCAAAACATCGACCTTGCCGAACTGGGTTTCAACCTCGTCGAACATCCGGCGCACGTCGTCGGCATTGGCCACATCGGCCTTGATCGCTATGGCCTGGTGGCCGGCCTGACGTAGCTCCACCACCCGCTTCGAGGCTTCGGTGGCGCTGCTGGCGTAGTTGATGGCAACGGCGAAACCTTCGCTGGCCAGTTGTTTGGCGATGACCGCGCCGATGCCGCGGGAGGCGCCGGTCACGATGGCAACTTTCGGTGTTTGATGAGTCATGTTGGTGTTCCTGTCGATGGGGTGTGAAGTCAATTTCACATGTTTACTCAGGGCGATAAATGCACGAGAGTTGCCTTGACTGTTCAATAATCGCCAACAATCGAGTGCCTGGAGTGAGCTGTGGACCAAGTCAAAGCGATGAAGGTTTTTGTGCGGATCTACGAGCGCAGCAGCTTCACGCAGGCTGCCGATGACCTGAACCTGCCACGCGCGACGCTGACCCACACCCTGAATCAGTTCGAGGCCTGGCTGGGTACGCGTTTGTTGGAGCGCAGCACGCGTAAAGTGCGTCCGACGCTGGACGGCGAGGCGTATTACCTGCGTTGCGTGCAACTGCTGGCAGAGCTGGAAGAAGCGGAATTGGCGTTTCGCGGTGTGGCACCGAAGGGGCGGCTGCGGGTGGACTTGCACGGGACATTGGCCAAGCATTTCGTGATCCCGGCATTGCCGCAATTCATGGCGCGTTATCCCGACATCGAGCTGTCCATCAGCGAGGCTGACCGTCAGGTCGACCTGATCACCGAAGGTATCGATTGTGTGTTGCGCGCAGGAACATTGGGCGACTCCACGCTGATCGGCAAACGTGTCGCCAACCTGCGTCAGATCACCTGCGCCAGCCCCGCCTATTTGCGCAAATACGGCGAACCGAAAAGCCTTGCCGACCTGAGCCAGCACCGTGCGGTGAACTACGTTTCGCGCACGACGGCCAAATTGTTTCCCTTTGAATTCATGGTGGACGGTGAACTCAAGGAAGTGGCCATCGACGGTGCGGTCTCGGTGTTCGGCGCAGAAATCTACGCCGCCTCGGCGATTGCCGGACTGGGCCTGATCCAGTGCCCGCACTACCGGATGGAAACGCAAATTGCCCAAGGGTTGATCAAGGAAATCCTCACCGACACCCCACCGCCATCAATGCCGGTTTCAGTGCTGTACCCGCACAACCGACACATGTCGCCCAGGGTCCGGGTGTTTGTGGATTGGTTGGGTGAGGTGTTTGCGGGGGCGCGGTAGCTTGTCAGCGGGAAATATGTGAAACGTTTCAGCAATTAGTCGAATCAGGGGTTTTCTGGCGTTTGTCCGGGCGTATGCTGGGCGACTGGCGAAGCAGTCGATACCAGATTCAAGACAGACAAGAGAGGATTCGATGACTTACACCGCTGCCGAAAACCGCTACGACTCCATCCCCTACCGCCGCGTGGGCCGCAGCGGGCTGGTGCTGCCGGCGCTGTCGTTGGGCCTGTGGCACAACTTCGGCGACAGCACGCCGATCGATACCCAGCGCGCGTTGTTGCGCACGGCGTTCGACCTGGGCATCAACCACTTCGACCTGGCCAACAACTACGGCCCGCCGTATGGCAGCGCCGAGATCAACTTCGGCCGTTTACTGCGTGAAGACTTCAAGCAGTACCGCGACGAACTGATCATCTCCAGCAAGGCCGGTTGGGACATGTGGCCCGGCCCTTACGGTCAGGGTGGCGGCTCGCGCAAGTACGTGCTGGCCAGCCTTGACCAGAGCCTGCAACGCCTAGGCGTGGACTACGTCGACATCTTCTATTCTCACCGTTTCGATCCGGACACTCCGCTGGAAGAAACCGCCAGCGCGCTCGCCACAGCGGTGCAGCAGGGCAAGGCGCTGTACATCGGCATCTCGTCCTATTCCGGGGTGAAAACCCGCGAAATGGCGGCGTTGCTCAAAGAGTGGAAAGTGCCGCTGCTGATTCACCAGCCGGCCTACAACCTGCTCAATCGCTGGGTGGAAAAAGACCTGCTGGATACCACCGACGAACTCGGCACCGGCGTGATTGCCTTTACCCCGCTGGCCCAGGGTTTGCTGACCGACAAATACCTCAACGGCGTGCCGTCGGATGCGCGGGTCAACCGTCCGGGCGGTGGTTCGTTGCAGGCGTCGCATTTGTCCGAGGCCAACATTGCCCAGGTGCGGGCACTCAACGAAATCGCCAAGCGTCGCGGCCAGAGCCTGGCGCAACTGGCGCTGGCCTGGACCCTGCGCGATCCTCGGGTCACTTCGGCCTTGATTGGCGCGAGCCGGCCGGAGCAGATCATCGAGAACGTCGGGGCGTTGAAGAACCTGAGCTTCAGTGCGCAGGAACTGGCGGAGATTGACCGGTTTGCCCAGGAGGGCGGGATCAATCTTTGGGAGAAGCCATCTACTGCGGAATAGGTGATCGGCACTGGATTTCTGGTGCCTGTTCCGGCCTCATCGCGGGCAAGCCCGCTCCCACAGGTTCAGCTGTGTTCACAGATTATGTGTACGACTCGGACCCTGTGGGAGCGGGCTTGCCCGCGATGGGGTCAGATTGGTCAATAAAGAAATCAGGGTTCAGCGAAAGAAAGGCACATCCCCCAATACCGTTGCCCGCTGCATCACCCGCCGCGCCGGGCGGTAATCGTCCACCGCGTAATGCTGGGTCACGCGGTTGTCCCAGAACGCGATGTCGTCCTGCTGCCAGCGCCAGCGAATGGTGAACTCCGGTCGCGTTGAATGGGCGAACAGGAACTTCAGAATCGCCTCGCTCTCGGTTTCCGACAGCTCGTTGATCTTCGAAGTGAAGCCTTCGTTGACGAACAGCGAGCGGCGCCCGCTGACCGGGTGCGTGCGGATCACTGGGTGCGACAGCGGCGGATTCTTGCGCCGTGCTTCCTCCCACTGGGCCAGTGCCTCGGGCGTATTGCCATAGCGTTCCAGCGGAAACGAACGAGTGAAGTCATGGGTAGCGGTCAGACCTTCGAGCAAGGTTTTCAGCGGCGCCGACAGAGCTTCATACGCTGCAATCCCGCTGGCCCACAACGTGTCGCCGCCAAACTTCGGCAGCAGCTTGGCACTGAGCACCGCGCCCATGGCCGGGGTCGGCAGGAAGGTCACGTCGGTGTGCCAGATCGCGTTGTCGCGCACGTCGGTGACGGCGGTGTCGAGGATCAGCACTTCGGGTTGCTCCGGCACATTCGGGTAGATCGGGTGAATGTGCAGGTCGCCGAAATTCGCGGCGAATCGCGCCTGTTGCTGTGGCGTGATCGGCTGGTCGCGAAAGAACAGGACCTGATGCTTGAGCAGGGCCTGTTCGATGGCATCGCGCTGCTCCAGGCTCAGCGGCTGGCTGATGTCGACACCGCTGATCTGTGCGCCGAGGGCGGAGCTTAGGGGGACGATGGTCAGGTGGCTCATGGTGGTTCTCTTCAATTCGGAGGCCGTGCTTTTTTGTAGGAGCGAGCCTGCTCGCGATCGCGGTGCATCAGTCAAAGCATTGTTGCCTGATAATCAGCAATCGCGAGCAGGCTCGCTCCTACAGGGCTGCTCATATTCAGTGGGTCTGGCCATGCCACGGCACCAATTTGCGTTGCAGGGCACGCAGGCCCAACTCCATCGCGAAGGCGATCAGTGCAATCACCAGAATCCCCAGTACCACCACATCGGTGACCAGAAACTGCGCGGCCGATTGCACCATGAAGCCCAAGCCGCTGGTGGCGGCGATCAGTTCGGCGGCGACCAGCGTCGACCAACCCACGCCGAGGCCAATGCGCACACCGGTCAGAATGTCCGGCAAGGCACTCGGCAAAATGACGTGGCGAATCAACTGCACGCGTGTTGCGCCCAGCGACTGCGCGGCACGCAATTTGGCCGGGTCGACCGTGCGCACACCGGTGGCGGTGGCGATGGCAATCGGGGCGAAGATCGCCAGGTAGATCAGCAGCACTTTCGACAATTCACCGATGCCGCACCAGATCACGATCAGCGGCAGATAAGCCAACGGCGGAATCGGCCGGTAGAACTCGATCAGCGGGTCGAGCACACCACGGGCGATACGGTTGGCGCCGATGGCGATTCCCACCGGCACGGCGGTGAGAATCGCAAAGCCGAGGCCCAGGCCGATACGACTCAGACTCGCGCCGAGGTGCTGCCACAGGGTTGAATCCATATAACCCGAGGTCGCCAGCAGCCAGCCTTTTTGCAGCACGGCGGAGGGCGGCGGCAGGAACAGCGGCTCGATCAAACCGGTCGCCGTCACGGCCCACCAAATAGCAACGAGAACGACCAGCGTCAGCACACTGATCCAGCGAGTGCTCAAGCGGCGACTTACCGGAATCACGGCTGAGCCAGGCGTTATCGCGGCGACGGGAATTTCGTAGCTGCTCATGCGCGCTCCTGCCGCTGGGCGGCGCTGCGTTGGGAGAACACTTTGGCGAGTACGTGTTCGCGGGTTTCGATAAAACGCGGGTCGGACTTGATCGAGCGAGCCGACTCACCGGCGGCATAACGCTGACCGAAATCGAGGCTCAGGCGCTCGACGATTTGCCCCGGGTTGGGCGCCAACAGAATCAGGTCGGTGGCGAGGAACACGGCTTCTTCGATGTCGTGGGTAATCAGGAACACCGGCTTGGCGGTGCGTTGCCAGACTTGCAGCAACAGCTCCTGCATCTGCTCGCGGGTGAAGGCGTCGAGGGCACCGAAAGGTTCGTCCATCAGCAACACACGCGGATCGGCGGCGAGGGCGCGGGCCAGGCCGACACGTTGCTTCTGGCCGCCCGAAAGCTGCCAGATGCGGCGTTGTTCAAAACCGGAAAGATCGACCAGGGCGAGCATTTCCTGGGCGCGAGCTTCGCGTTTGTCCCGGGCGATACCGGCCAGCTCCAGGCCGAACCCGACGTTGGCCAGAACGTCTTGCCACGGCAGCAGCGCGTCGTCCTGGAACACCACGCCGCGCTCGGCGCTCGGGCCTTTGACGGGCACGCCGTCGAGGGTGATACGCCCGGCGCTGGGTTCGACGAAACCGGCAATCAGGTTCAACAGCGAAGTCTTGCCACTGCCGGACGGGCCAAGGGCGACCAGCAATTGCCGGGGCCCCAGGCTCAGTGAGATATCCGCCAACACCGGTTCCGGATTGCCGGGGTACTGTGCGCTGATGCGCTCCAGCTGTAGCAAGGCCATCGCATTGACTCCCGATCAGTTGGTGATGAACTTGGCGCTGACGTACGGCGCGTAGTCCGGCAGTACCGCCTCGACCTTGCCTTGCTCCTTGAGGAACGCCGCGGTGTCGGTGATGGCTTTGGTGGTCGGCGCGCCGAGGGTGAGCACCTGGTCAGCCGCCAGTGGGTAGACGTTGCCTTGCAACAGCAATGGAATGTCGCTGGCCTTGGCGCCAGACAGTTTTACAAGCTTGTCGACGTTGCCCTGGTTGGCCAGCCAGGCTTGCGGGTCTTTGCGGTAATCGGCGTAGGCGTCCAGGGTCACTTTGGCGAACGCGGTGACGATCTCCGGGTGCTTCTCGGCGAAATCCTTGCGCACGATCCAGGCGTCGAAGGTCGGTGCGCCGAACTTGGCCAGCTCGCCGGAGGTGATCAGTACCTTGCCGTTTTCCTTGGCGACACCGAGGGCCGGATCCCACACGTACGTGGCGTCGATGTCACCGCGTTTCCAGGCGGCAATGATCGCGGGTGGAGCCAGGTTGAGAACGGTGACTTTCGACGGGTCGATGTTCCAGTGCTTCAGCGCGGCGAGCAGGCTGTAGTGGCCGGTGGAAACGAACGGCACGGCGATCTTCTTGCCGATCAAGTCTTGCGGGGTCTTGATCCCGGAGCCGTCGCGGGCGACCAGGGCTTCGGCGGCGCCGATCTGGGTGGCGATGAGGAAGGTTTCGACCGGGACTTTACGGGTGATGGCGGCGGTCAAAGGGCTGGAACCCAGATAGCCGATCTGCACGTCACCGGAGGCGATGGCGGCGATGATGTCGGCACCGTTGTCGAATTTGCGCCAGCTGATATCGGCCTTGGTGGCCTTTTCGTAAGCGCCGTCAGCCTGGGCGACTTTCGCCGGGTCAACGGTGGTCTGGTAGGCGACGGTGAAGTCGGCCGCCTGGGCAAAAAAACTCGCGGTAGCCAAGGAAGCGGCCGCCAGCAAGCGTAGAGGGAAAGTCAGTTTCATCAGAAAGCTCCTTGTCAGGCGACCGATTGTCGGCGTGAGAAAGAGACTAAATGATCTAAGAATTCGAAAATAAATAACTTTTTCGAATTAGCTTATGAGGGGAATATTGAGGAGCGACAGCTGAATTGTGGCGAGGGGGCTTGTCGGAGCGCCGAACCGCCCCGTTCGGCTGCGAAGCAGTCGTAATGCAGGCAACTCGGTTTACCCTAAATACTGCGGTGTCGGTCTGATCTGGGACTGCTGCGCAGTCCAGCGGGGGCAAGCCCCCTCGCCACAGGGGACCTGTGTTTGACGGTTAGTTACTGATCGCCAGAATGCTCGCCTGGTACGCCCCGACGAACACATCGAAATCACCGACTTCGTTCTGTTCCAGCTCAGCCTGCTGAGCCAGCGACGAACGCGCCCGCTCTTCAAACTTCGCCTGCTCCTCAGCCGGCAAAGGCTCGCTGCGGAAGAACTCGGCATGGGCCTGGCTCTGGCGCAGGGAGAACTGGGCGAAGCTTTCCTTGTGCTCGGCCATCGCCGCCAATACCTGGGCCGACGGCGTCAGGGACGGGTCCTGGACCTTGGTCATCTGGGTGTCCAGCGCCTTGCTGTGGGCATCGCCGCCATGGCACTGGTCGAGCATCGCCGCCAGAGGGGCGATTTTTTCCAGCAGCTCGCCGGCCCATTCCTTCAGGTCAACCGGCTGGCCATCCCGTTGCAGTTGCAGGCCCGGACGACGACCTTCCTTGACCACGCTGAGGAAGTTCGAGGTCGCGTTGCCGCAACTGGTGTTGGTCAGCAGCGGGCTGTCATTGAGCGCGCAGTACAGCAGGAACGCATCGAGGAAGCGCGACTCGGTAAGGTCGATGCCCATCGGCAGGAACGGGTTGATGTCCAGGCAGCGTACTTCGACGTACTGGATGCCACGGGCCATCAGCGCCTGGATAGGACGTTCGCCGGTATAGGTCACGCGTTTCGGGCGGATGTTGGAGTAGTACTCGTTTTCGATCTGCAGGATGTTGGTGTTGAGCTGTACCCACTCGCCATCCTGGTGGGTGCCGACTTCGACATACGGCGCATACGGCGTGGCCACCGCTTTGCGCAGGCTGTCGGTGTAGCTGTTCAGATCGTTGTAGCACGGCGTCAGGCCAGCCTGGGCGTTGCTCTGGTAACCCAGGTCGCTCATGCGCAGGCTGGTGGCGTACGGCAGGTACAGGGTATGCGGGTCCAGTTGTTCCAACTGGTGCGAACGACCGCGCAGGAAGCCGGCGTCCAGTGCGGGTGAAGCACCGAACAGGTACATCAACAGCCAGCTATAGCGGCGGAAGTTGCGGATCAGCGCGATGTAGGACGACGACTGGAAATCGCGGTCGGTGCCGACAAAGCCTTCGGCCTGCTTGAGCAACGGCCAGAGTTTTTCCGGCAGGGAAAAATTGTAGTGGATGCCGGCAATGCATTGCATGGTCTTGCCGTAACGCAGGGCCAGACCCTTGCGGTAGACGTACTTGAGCTGCCCGATATTGGACGTGCCGTAATAGGCGATCGGGATATCTTCCTCGGCCGGCAACGGGCACGGCATCGATGGGCTCCACAGGTACTCGTTACCGAGCTTGCTGTAGGCAAAGCGGTGAATGCTGTCCAGGCTCGCCAGCGTATCGGCAGGATCGGGCAGGGCCGGGGTGATGAACTCCAGCAGCGACTCGGAGTAGTCGGTGGTGATCTGTTCATTGGTCAGCGCGGAACCCAATTCTTCCGGGTGCGGCGTTTGCGCCAGGCGACCTTCATCGGTCACGCGCAGGCATTCACGTTCGATGCCGTGAAGGCACTGTTCGAGCAGAGAGAGGTTAGCGCGCTCGCCGAGCAGAGCCAGGCGGCGGTTGAGAAGTTCGCTCAAGTTGGATTCCTTCACGCGTCAGTCGCCCCAATATGGGGGTGGGCAAGACGGTCTACAAGGGTGAAGTTAAAACTGGCGTTTTCGCCTGGTTTTGGAGCCGCACTGAACCGGTAAATAACTGATTGCAGTAATCCCTGTGGGAGCAAGTCTGTGGCGAGGGGGCTTGCCCCCGTTGGGCTGCGAAGCAGCCCCAAAGTCTCTCATATACCAGGATTTTGTGAGTGCTACGCACTCAAACGGGGGCAAGCCCCCTCGCCACAAGCCCGCTCCCACAGGTTGCGTACTGCCGAAATTAACTCAAATTGATGACGACTAGCTACAGGACAGCGAACGTGCCTTGTGCTTTTGCGACCAGTTTGTCGCCCTGCATCACATCGGCCTCGACCACCAATGTGCGGCGGCCCGGGTGGATCACCCGCGCCGTGCACATCACCTCGCCATCTGAGACGGCTCGGATGTAGTTGATCTTGCACTCGATGGTCGCACTCTGCTGGTCAAAGCCGTGGGTGCTGGAACAGGCCAGCCCCATGGCAATGTCCACCAGGCTGAACAAGGCCCCGCCGTGCAGCTTGCCGCCGCGATTGCGCAGCTCCGGTTCCAGCGCCAGGGCGACTTGCGCCACCCCGGTTTCCAGACTGTGCAAGCGGCAGCCCAGCAGCTTGAAAAACGCGCTTTCGGTCAGCCCGGCGGGAATGTCCATCAGCGTTTCTTCAACTGCTTGGCATTGGCGAACAGCGAAGCCATGGCATTGTTGCTCGGTGCTGCCGCCGTGGTTTCCTTGCGCGGTGCGGTGTTCTGGGACTGGCGTGGCGCTGACCCCGGACGCGCGCCGCGAGCGCCGTCGATCTTCTCGCCCGGGGTGTCGCTCATGCGCATCGACAGGCCAACGCGTTTGCGCGGGATGTCGATTTCCATGACCTTCACTTTCACCACGTCACCGGCCTTCACCGCTTCCCGTGGATCCTTGATGAACTTCTCCGAAAGTGCAGAGATGTGCACCAAACCGTCCTGATGCACGCCGATATCGACGAAGGCACCGAAGTTGGTCACGTTGGTCACCACGCCTTCGAGGATCATGCCCAGTTGAAGGTCCTTGAGGTCTTCGACGCCTTCCTGGAACTCGGCGGTCTTGAACTCGGGACGCGGGTCGCGGCCGGGTTTTTCCAGTTCCTGGAGGATGTCGGTCACGGTCGGCAGACCGAAGGTTTCATCGGTGTACTTCTTCGGATCGAGGCGCTTGAGGAACGCGGCATCGCCAATCAGCGAGCGGATGTCACGGTCGGTTTCGGCGGCGATGCGCTGAACCAGCGGATAGGCTTCCGGGTGAACCGCCGACGAGTCCAGCGGGTTTTCGCCATTCATGACGCGCAGGAATCCAGCGGCCTGTTCGAAGGTTTTCTCGCCCAGGCGCGCGACTTTCTTCAGCGCAGCGCGGGTCTTGAACGCACCGTGCTCGTCGCGGTGGCTGACGATGTTCTGCGCCAGGGTCGCGTTGAGGCCGGAGATCCGTGCCAGCAGCGCCACGGACGCAGTGTTCACATCCACGCCGACGGCGTTCACGCAGTCCTCGACCACCGCATCCAGGCCACGGGCCAGTTTCAGTTGCGACACGTCGTGCTGGTACTGGCCGACGCCGATGGATTTCGGATCGATTTTCACCAGCTCAGCCAACGGGTCTTGCAGGCGACGGGCAATCGACACGGCGCCACGGATCGACACGTCGAGGTCCGGGAATTCCTTGGAGGCCAGCTCCGATGCCGAGTAAACCGATGCGCCGGCCTCGGAAACCATGACCTTGGTCATCTTCATGGCTGGGTATTTTTTGATCAGCTCAGCGGCCAGCTTGTCGGTCTCGCGGCTGGCGGTACCGTTGCCGATGGCGATCAGGTCCACCGAGTGCTTGGCGCACAGGGCGGCGAGCACGGCGAGGGTCTGGTCCCATTTGTTGTGCGGCACGTGCGGGTAAACCGTGGCGTGATCCAGCAGCTTGCCGGTGGAGTCGACCACGGCGACCTTGCAACCGGTGCGCAGGCCCGGGTCGAGGCCCAGGGTGGCGCGTGGGCCGGCCGGGGCCGACAGCAGCAGGTCGTGCAGGTTGTGGGCGAATACGTTGATCGCTTCGGTTTCCGCGCCATCGCGCAGTTCGCCCAGCAGATCCGTCTCCAGGTGGGTGTAGAGCTTGACCTTCCAGGTCCAGCGCACCACTTCGCCCAGCCATTTGTCGGCGGCACGGTTCTGGTTCTGGATGCCGAATTGCTGGCCGATCATGCCTTCGCACGGGTGCATGGTGCCCGGCAGTTCGTCGCCGACTTTTAGCGCTGAGCTGAGGATGCCTTCGTTGCGACCACGGAAAATCGCCAGCGCGCGGTGCGACGGCATGCTTTTGAGCGGTTCGTCGTGTTCAAAGTAATCGCGGAACTTGGCGCCTTCCTCTTCCTTGCCAGCAATCACGCGGGCACTGAGGGTGGCTTCCTGCTTCAGGTAGTTGCGCAGCTTGTCCAAGAGGCCTGCGTCTTCGGCGAAGCGTTCCATCAGGATGTACTTGGCGCCTTCGAGGGCAGCCTTCACATCGGCCACGCCTTTTTCCGCGTCGATGAAGCGTGCGGCTTCGGTTTCCGGGCTCAGGGACGGGTCGTTGAACAGACCGTCGGCCAGCTCGCCCAGGCCGGCTTCCAGGGCGATCTGGCCCTTGGTGCGGCGCTTCTGCTTGTACGGCAGGTACAAGTCTTCGAGACGGGTCTTGGTGTCGGCGAGCTTGATGTCGCGTTCAAGTTGCGGGGTCAGCTTGCCCTGCTCCTGGATGCTGGCGAGGATGCTGATACGCCGTTCGTCGAGTTCTCGCAGGTAGCGCAGGCGCTCTTCCAGATGACGCAATTGCGTATCGTCGAGGCTGCCGGTCACTTCTTTCCGGTAACGGGCGATGAAGGGAACGGTAGAGCCTTCATCGAGTAGCGCGACGGCCGCTTCGACCTGTTGTGGGCGTACACCGAGTTCCTCGGCGATGCGGCTGTTGATGCTGTCCATAAAACCACCTGACAAATTGTGAAAGCAGGCTCGCAGGCGCAGAGATAGGACCTGGGCGAGTCTGGTTGAGCGGCCTGGCCTGCGCCGCTACCTGGATCAAAAGGTATCCCGTTGACCCGTGAAATCGAACAATTACTGCCGACGCCATGAAAAAAAACGCGTCCGTCTGTAGTACCTGTCTGACGTTGCCTGACACAAAAGGCCGCGCATTATAACCAGCGTTCCGGCATTCGGGGACATCGCGGATTGCAGGTGCAATGGCCGGTTTTCTGGCGCTGGAGGAAAAATCTGCTAACAATGCACACGGTGCGTATAACGGCAGCTACGCCATAATGCGCGCCGAGATCAAAGGAGCATCCAATGAGCAGCACTGCACAAACTGCTGAAGGCGAAAAAATTCTTATCGTTGACGACGATCCGGGGCTCAGCAGCCTGCTGGAACGTTTTTTCGTCAGCAAGGGCTACCGCGCCCGCGCCGTACCGAACACCGAGCAAATGGATCGCCTGCTGGCGCGCGAAGTGTTCAACCTGGTCGTCCTCGACCTGATGTTGCCCGGCGAAGACGGCCTGACCGCCTGCCGCCGCCTGCGCAGCGCGAACAACCAGATTCCGATCATCATGCTCACCGCCAAGGGCGACGAGCTGAGTCGTATCAAGGGCCTGGAGCTGGGCGCCGACGATTACCTGGCCAAGCCGTTCAACCCCGATGAGCTGATGGCTCGCGTCAAAGCGGTATTGCGTCGCCAGTCGGCTCCGGTGCCTGGCGCCCCGGGCAGCGAAGACGAAAGCGTGACCTTCGGTGACTACGAGTTGTCCCTGGCCACCCGCGAGCTCAAGCGCGGCGAAGAAGTGCACATGCTCACCACCGGTGAGTTCGCTGTACTCAAGGCTCTGGTGATGAACGCACGTCAGCCGCTGACCCGCGACAAACTGATGAACCTGGCTCGTGGCCGCGAGTGGGATGCTCTGGAGCGTTCCATCGATGTGCAGATTTCTCGTCTGCGCCGGATGATCGAGCCCGATCCGTCCAAACCGCGTTACATCCAGACTGTCTGGGGCGTGGGTTACGTGTTTGTACCGGATGGTACCGCCACCAAGTGATTGGCGATTTGTAGGAGCGGGTCATGCGGACAGCGGATCAATCGATCCTGTCCGCAGACTCGCGATCCGCAATATGCGAGCATCGCTCGCTCCTGCAAGTGTTTAACGGTTATCCATGAAAACCCCCGTTTGGTTCCCCCAGAGCTTCTTCTCCCGCACCCTTTGGCTGGTGCTCATCGTCGTACTCTTCTCCAAGGCACTGACCCTGGTTTATCTGCTGATGAACGAAGACGTATTGGTGGACCGCCAGTACAGCCACGGTGTCGCCCTGACGCTGCGCGCCTATTGGGCGGCCGATGAAGAAAGTCGCGGCAAGATCGCCGAGGCCGCGACCCTGATACGGGTGGTGGGTGCCGGCGTGCCGGAAGGCGAACAGCACTGGCCTTACAGCGAGATCTACCAGCGGCAGATGCAGGCGGAGTTGGGTGCCGACACTGAAGTCCGGCTGCGCATGCATTCGCCACCGGCGCTGTGGGTCCGGGCGCCAAGCCTGGGCGATGGCTGGCTGAAAGTACCGCTTTATCCCCATCCGCTGCGCGGCCAGAAAATCTGGAACGTACTGGGCTGGTTCCTCGCCATTGGCCTGCTGTCCACCGCTTCGGCCTGGATCTTCGTCAGCCAGCTCAATCAACCTTTGAAGCGTCTGGTGTATGCCGCGCGGCAACTCGGTCAGGGTCGCAGCGTACGCCTGCCGATCAGCGATACGCCGAGTGAGATGACCGAAGTTTACCGCGCCTTCAACCAGATGGCCGAAGACGTCGAGCAGGCCGGTCGCGAGCGTGAACTGATGCTGGCCGGGGTGTCCCACGACTTGCGCACGCCATTGACCCGCTTGCGCCTGTCCCTGGAGCTGATGGGCGATCACACTGACCTGACCAATGACATGGTTCGTGACATCGAGGACATGGATGCGATTCTCGATCAGTTCCTGGCGTTCATTCGTGACGGGCGCGATGAGTCGGTGGAAGAGGTTGACCTGAGCGACCTGGTCCGTGAAGTTGCCGCACCGTATAACCAGACCGAAGAAAAAGTGCGGTTACGCCTGGAGCCTATCCAGCCGTTCCCACTGCGTCGTGTGTCGATGAAGCGGCTGCTGAACAACCTGATCGGCAACGCGCTGCATCATGCTGGCAGCGGTGTGGAGGTGGCGGCGTATGTATCCGGGGATACCAGCGCACCGTATGTGGTGCTGAGTGTCATGGACCGTGGTGCCGGTATTGATCCATCGGAACTGGAAGCGATTTTCAACCCGTTCACTCGCGGTGATCGTGCCCGGGGTGGCAAAGGTACCGGATTAGGTCTGGCGATCGTGAAGCGGATTGCTTCGATGCATGGCGGGAATGTTGAGCTGCGTAACCGCTCGGGCGGTGGGCTGGAAGCTCGGGTGCGGTTGCCGTTGGGGTTGATGTTGCCGCGGGATGCTGTTTAGCAAACACAGAGGCCTTTGTGGCGAGGGAGCTTGCTCCCGTTCGGCTGCGCAGCAGCCGCAAAACCAGACAACCGTGTCCGAAGTGCAAGAACACGATTGTGGGATTTGGGAGTCCTTCGGCCTGGAGCGCCAGCCCGGTCCAACGGGAGCAAGCTCCCTCGCCACAGTAGATGAGCCTCAGCCCTTCCCTTTGGTCCGCGTCATATTCGGCCCACCATTCTTCTCCAGATGCTCGATGATGATCCCCGCCACATTCTTCCCGGTGGTGGTCTCGATCCCCTCAAGACCCGGCGACGAGTTCACCTCCATCACCAACGGCCCGTGATTGGAGCGCAGGATGTCGACGCCTGCCACCGCCAGCCCCATGACCTTCGCCGCACGCAACGCCGTCATGCGTTCTTCCGGGGTGATCTTGATCAGGCTCGCGCTGCCACCGCGATGCAGGTTGGAGCGAAACTCGCCGGGTTTGGCCTGGCGCTTCATCGCTGCAATTACCTTGTCGCCGACGACGAAGCAGCGAATGTCCGCACCACCGGCTTCCTTGATGTACTCCTGAACCATGATGTTCTGCTTGAGGCCCATGAACGCCTCGATCACCGACTCCGCGGCCGTGGCGGTTTCGCACAGCACCACGCCGATGCCCTGGGTACCTTCCAGGACCTTGATCACCAACGGCGCGCCGTTGACCATTTCGATCAGGTCGGGAATGTCATCGGGGGAGTGGGCAAACCCGGTCACCGGCAAACCGATCCCGCGACGGGACAGCAATTGCAGCGAACGCAGCTTGTCCCGGGAACGGGCAATGGCCACCGATTCGTTGAGCGGAAATACCCCCATCATTTCGAACTGGCGCAGCACTGCGCAGCCATAAAAGGTCACGGAAGCGCCGATCCGTGGAATCACCGCATCGAAACCCTC
The DNA here is from genome assembly GCF_019956275.1 of Pseudomonas sp. GL-RE-26. NCBI lineage: Bacteria > Pseudomonadati > Pseudomonadota > Gammaproteobacteria > Pseudomonadales > Pseudomonadaceae > Pseudomonas > Pseudomonas sp. GL-RE-26. The sequence continues at coordinate 6,918 of NZ_JAHBDI010000012.1, read as the reverse complement.
CAGCGGTTTGCCGCGGTAGTGGATTTGTGGCTTGTGGCTGGCGATGTTCATGTAGGCGCGCAAGGTGTCGACCACCACCATTTCATGGCCACGCTCGGTACCGGCTTCGACCAGACGACGGGTGGAATACAGACGCGGATTCCGCGACAGCACAGCGATCTTCATGCAACACCTGTGGAGGAGGTAGATACCGGGAACACCGGCTTGTCTTGTACATACTTGATGCCCGGATTGACCACCAACTGGCCGTGGATCAGGGCTTTGGAGCCGAGCAGCAGGCGATAACGCATGGACTTGCGGCAGGCGAGCGTGAACTCGACCCGCCAGACCCGATCACCAAGGGCCAGGGTGGTGCTGATCACGTATCGCACCTGCGCGTGACCGTTTGAGCTTTTAATGGTTTTCATCGTCACCAACGGAGCTTCGCAGCGTCGGTGGCGCAGTTGTACGACGGAACCCAGGTGGGCGGTAAAACGCACCCACTGCTCACCATCGCGCTCGAACGGCTCGATTTCGGTGGCGTGGAGGCTTGAGGTGCTGGCACCGGTGTCGATTTTTGCCCGAAGGCCGGCGACTCCCAAATCCGGGAGCGCCACCCACTCGCGCAGACCGACAACGGTCAAATGGTCAAATGTCTTCAATAGTGCTCAACCGGTAAAACCGCTCGGGCCGCATACGGCCGGATTCGCGGTATTCACGCAGAATAATGATTAAAAGGCGACAGATATCTACGGCCCGGATTTCCAGCCTCCCAAGGAGGTTATGGAATGTCAGCATTGTAATCCGAGCCGGTGAAATTCTTGGTACGTCAGAAACGGTAGTACAGTTCACCAATATTTCAGAATGAGGAAATTCCATGGCACAAAAAAACGAAGAGGACGACAAAGTCCGCCTCGATAAATGGTTGTGGGCTGCACGATTCTACAAAACCCGCGCCCTGGCCAAGGCGGCGATTGAAAGCGGCAAGGTGCATTGCCGGGGCGAACGCTGCAAGCCGGGCAAGGAGCCGCGTATTGGCGACGAATTTGTGATTCGCACAGGTTTCGAAGAGCGCACGGTGGTAGTCCTGGCACTGTCGATCGTTCGTCGCGGCGCACCGCAGGCGCAAACCTTGTATGCCGAAACCCTGGCCAGCATCGCCAAGCGCGAAGAGGCCGCGGCGCAAAGAAAAGCCGGAGCCCTGGGCGTGAGCACCGACGGTAAGCCGAGCAAGAAGCAGCGGCGGGATTTGTTCAAGTTTCGTGGCAGCAGTAACGACGACTAATACAGATATTTCTTGGGCGAGTGCCAGACCGCTATCGCGGGCAAGCCCGTTCCCACAAGGGTTTGTGCCGTTCCTGTGGGAGCGTGGCTTGCCCGCGATCGAGTGCGCAGCACTCGCCAGGTTTCACCGCGCCTTCAGGCCAAGACTTGCAATTGACCCGGTGCGCATCCATATCTGTGCCTGGCCAGCAGTGCATCGCAAGGACGATATCGCCGCTCGTCGAAAATCACACACAGTCTCTGACCTGTAGGCCATAACCACATTGCCAGCAGTGCAGGACGGGAAACGACCCGGAACCCATCAGCGCTTGTTCCACCTTGCTTGGATCAGGCCCGGATTGTTCATAAAATGCCTTTCATGGCTGAACGTTGCGCACCCGGGGGGTGGCGCAAGGGCAATTTCTTGTTTTCTGTAACCTTTTTCACTACTTCAGATACCCAGACCTATGACCGATCACGCGGATAACGACTTCACACAACGCTTCATCTTCGATGACAGCGACACCCGTGGCGAGCTGGTCTCGTTGGAGCTCAGCTACGCCGAAGTCCTGGCCAAACACGCCTACCCGCAGCCGGTCGCGCAACTGCTCGGCGAGCTGATGGCGGCCGCATCGTTGCTGGTCGGCACGTTGAAGTTCGATGGCTTGCTGATTCTGCAGGCACGCTCCGAAGGCCCGATCCCGCTGCTGATGATCGAGTGCTCCAGCGAGCGTGACATCCGGGGTCTGGCCCGTTACGAGGCCGACCGCATTGCCCTTGACGCTACCCTGGCTGACCTGATGCCGGACGGCTCGCTGACATTGACCGTCGACCCGAAACGGGGCCAACGCTACCAGGGCGTCGTCGATCTGGATGGCGAAACGTTGTCCGACTGCTTCACCAACTACTTCGTCATGTCCCAGCAGATTGGCACCCGCATCAAGCTCTGTGCCGATGGTCGTCGCGCCCGTGGCCTGTTGCTGCAGCAACTGCCGGCCGACCGTTTGAAAGACGATGACGAACGCGCCGCCAGCTGGCAGCACATCACCACCCTGGGTGGTACGCTGACCGCCGATGAGCTGTTGAGCCTGGACAACGAAACCGTGTTGCATCGCCTGTACCACGACGAGCAGGTGCGTCTGTTCGATGTGCAGAAGCTGCGCTTCCGTTGCAGCTGCTCGCGCGAACGTTCGGCCAATGCGCTGGTCAGTCTGGGTATGGAAGACGCGCAGCAATTGGTGGTCGAACACGGTGGCAACATCGAAATCGATTGCCAGTTCTGCAACCAGCGCTACCTGTTTGACGCGGCCGATGTCACTCAATTGTTCGCCGGCGCGGGTATCGAGACGCCGTCAGATACCCGTCACTAAAACGGTTCAGCGCAGGTAAATTCACTGCCTTGCGCCGGATTAACGCCGTTACGACAGGAGGGGTCTACTTTTTTTGGGCTTTTCTGGCATAATCCGGCCCACTTTTTCCACGGTAGTAGTGCACGACTTTCTACTACAAAAACGTTTGGAGCACTCGGCCACTGGCCGACGGGGAACCTCATGACGCAAGCCAACAATGCCGTGTACACCGATCTGAGTGTTGATGATCTGGTTAAAGAAGCCCTCAACCGTGGTGAAGGCGAGCTTGCCGATACCGGCGCACTGGTTGTTCGTACCGGTCACCGTACCGGCCGTTCGCCAGTCGATCGTTTCATCGTTGAAGAGCCTAGCACCCAGGCCGCCATCGCCTGGGGACCGATCAACCGCAAGTTCCCGGCCGACAAGTTCGACGCCCTGTGGGCTCGCGTTGAGGCATTCAACAACGCGCAAGAGCATTTCGTTTCCTACGTACATGTAGGTGCGGCTTCCGAGCACTACCTGGCTGTGAAGATGACCACCCAGACTGCCTGGCAGAACCTGTTCGGCCGTTGCCTGTTCATCAACCCAGCTCAGTACAACCCGGCGGGTCGTGACGAGTGGCAAGTCCTCAATGTTGCCAACTTCGAGTGCGTACCAGAGCGTGACGGCACCAACTCCGACGGCTGCGTGATCCTCAACTTCGCACAGAAGAAAGTGCTGATCGCCGGCATGCTTTACGCCGGTGAAATGAAGAAAGCCATGTTCTCGGTGCAGAACTTCCTGCTGCCGGCTGCCGACGTACTGCCAATGCACTGCGCCGCCAACATCGGCGAAGAGGGCGACGTGACCCTGTTCTTCGGTCTGTCCGGTACCGGCAAGACCACCCTGTCGGCCGACGAAAGCCGTTACCTGATCGGTGACGACGAGCACGGCTGGGGCGAAGGCGTTGTGTTCAACATCGAAGGCGGTTGCTATGCCAAGTGCATCGACCTGTCCGAGAAAAACGAGCCGGTTATCTGGAAAGCCATCAAGCACGGCGCGGTATTGGAAAACGTCGTTATCGACGATGCCAAGCACGCCGACTACGCTGATGTCAGCCTGACCCAGAACAGCCGCGCCGCCTACCCGCTGGAGCACGTTGCCAAGCGCTCCGAGAAGAACCTCGGTGGCGAGCCGAACGCTGTGATCTTCCTGACCTGCGACCTGACCGGCGTACTGCCGCCAGTGTCGATCCTCAACGAAGAACAAGCGGCTTATCACTTCCTGTCCGGTTACACCGCTCTGGTCGGTTCGACCGAAATGGGTTCGGGCAGCGGCATCAAGTCGACCTTCTCCACCTGCTTCGGCGCACCGTTCTTCCCGCGTCCGGCCGGTGAATACGCTGAGCTGCTGATCAAGCGCATCCGCGGCTTCGGCTCCAAGGTCTACCTGGTCAACACCGGCTGGACCGGCGGTGGCTACGGCGTCGGCAAACGCTTCAACATCCCGACCACTCGTGCCGTGATCGCAGCGATCCAGAGCGGCGCGCTGATCGGTACCGAGACCGAGCACCTGGACACCATCAACCTCGACGTGCCAGTGGCCGTACCGGGCGTTGAGACTGGCCTGCTGAACCCACGCAACACCTGGGCCGACAAGCCATCCTACGACGAAGCCGCCAAAGCACTGGCCGGCCTGTTCATCGAGAACTTCAAGAAGTTCGAAGTGAGCGACGCGATCAAGGCTGCTGGTCCAAAGCTGTAAGCGCTGGATTGAGCTAACGAAGAAGCCGCCCCTCGGGGCGGCTTTTTTGTGCGCAAAATTCAGTTTTTCGTGGGCAAGTCAGAATGCGTAGGACCGTTACAGGCCCTCGAGCTCATCCGTGTCCCAGCGTTGGGCCTTGATGGCCCGGTAGAGCATGCCGATGGTCAAAGGCACCTTCTCGCCGCGACCCTTGGCTTTTCGCTTTAGATTCACGTCAAAGCCGTCGGGCTGGAAATAGCGATAGCTGTCGAAATCCACGAAATCGATGGCGAAGTGGTCTTCCAGGGTTTCGATCAAATGCCGGGCGTCTGCACCGTTGCAGCCCAGGTCGAAGTTGATCGAGGTGCCGAGGCTGATGGTTTTGCGTTCGGGGAAGCCGAGTTCTTCATGCAGCAGTTGCATGAGTTGCTGCATCAAGTGGTCGTCGGGGAGGTTGGGGGCGAGGTTCATTGAGGGAGATCCGTTTGGGCCTGAACGGATCTTATTGGTCGTCGGACTTGAGAGGAAGGGCCGGCTGAGTTGATTGCTTCTGGCTCAGCGTTTTCAGTTTGCACGGAGGACCGACGTTCACCCCGCAGGATCTCGCTCATTTGTTGCACGCTTTCCATTAGCTCATCAAAAAAACTGCTCATGGTTTCCTTCTGTATCCGATGAGGGAATTGAGTGGTTTGTTTCCATCGGAGCAATTCTTGTTTCTTGATCGCTCCTGCGCAGTGCGTGGGAGCGATCTCCATTAAAGATCAGACCGGGGCTTTCCAGTTGAGCATGCGTTGCTGGGCGACTTTGAGCAGGTCGCAGCCGTCCTGGGTCAGCAGGTAGAGGGCGTGGGTGATGTGCGGGATGTCTTTGATGTCGCCGTGTTTGAAGCATTGGCAGTGCAGGGTTTGCAGCAGGTCACTGGAGGCCCGGATGCGCTGGAGGGCGGCTTCGAGGATGTCTTGCGGGTTGGCCTCTGTGTCGATGATCAGGGGCGGGGTGTCGGTTAAGTTCGTTTTGAGTGGACGATATCGATTTGGAAATGGATTTGGTGTGGCCACTGAAGAAAACCTCTAGTAAGTGGAAATGTGCGTTCTCTCTTATTCGAGTGACCAAGCCCGAGTCGCTGATTTGGCAGCGACAGTCCGGACTATATGTTCGAGCCACTGGCTGGCGATAGCCGACAAGTTGTCTTGTTTTGTAGGACCTTGCCGAAGCTTTGATAGGGCGTTGCTGACAGACTTATCCACAAGTGCACCGCGTTATCGTTCTTCGCGAGCGGGCTCGCTCCCACAGGTGGTGGTGCTTCAGCCGGTGAATTTCGGCAAGCGCTGGCGGGCGATGTCGAGCAGGTCGTTGCCGTCCTGGGTCAGCAGGTACAGGGCGCCGACGATCTTGGGGATGTCGCTCGCTTCGGCCTGTTTGAAACACGTGCAATAAAGGGTTTCGAGCAGGTCGCTGGCGGCGCGGATGCGTTGTCGGGCGGCGTCGAGGATCTCGAAGGGGTCAGCCTCGGTATCAATGACCAGCACAGGGGTTTCGCTGTAGCGGGTCTTGAGCGGGTGATAGCGGGCTGTCAGCGTGTCGGTTTTTTTCATCGAGTGGGTCCTGTGCGAAATCGGCAAGTGTTCCCGGGCAGGCCGAGACACTGTTTTCAGCCGCGCCGGAAACTATAGAAGGGTGTGGCGTTGCGGGACAAGACGGCTGAAATGGACAGGCTTTGTAGGGTATTTATCGTGCTCCGAGGATAAGGCTTACACATTGTCGGAGATTTGTGCGACGAAGCCGCTGCCGGTAAAAATGCCTACTGGGTTATCAGTCGCTATTGAGCAAGTATTGGCAGAGGGGGGCTTTGGAAACTGTCGGGTATTCCGAGTTTTGCGGTGGGTGTGCTCGCGAAAGCGATCTGTCAGTCGCCCGACTCCCCAAGCCCTTCCCGCCATTCGCTGTATCATCCGGTATCGTTTTTGCCCCCGACCTTTTCTCGACTCGCTGCGATCGCCGGCTAGGCTTTTGACTCCGCAGCAGTCAATGGAGTGACAGCTTATGCACAACACCCTGGAACAGGTTTTCGGTTATCCACAATTTCGACCCGGTCAGGAGGCGGCCGTCGGTGCTGTGCTGGCGGGGCGCTCGGCGGCGGCGATTTTCCCCACCGGTTCCGGCAAATCCCTTTGCTACCAATTGCCGGCGCTGTTGCTGCCGCACCTGACGCTGGTGGTCTCACCGCTGCTGGCGTTGATGCAGGATCAGCTGGCGTTCCTGCAACGCCACGGCATCTCGGCGGGCAGTATCGATTCTTCGCAGAATCGCGAAGACGCCAGCGATGTCATGGCCCGGGCGAAGTCCGGCGAACTGAAGATTCTGATGATCTCCGTGGAGCGCCTGAAGAACGAGCGCTTCCGGCATTTTTTGCAGCAAGTACCGATCTCGCTGCTGGTGGTGGACGAGGCGCAGAGGGTGTAATTAGTTTTGTGTAAACGGTCATTTGGCAGGAGACTGCCTACCCCAAGGAAATCCAATGACCGAGCCAAAATCCAAGCGCGCCAAACGAGTCAAACCTGATCCTGAACTGGTTAAATTGGCCGACAGCCTGCTGAGCAATTAC